>JACQVC010000032.1 GCA_016209995.1 Gemmatimonadota bacterium | reverse complement strand
CGCCGGAATGACGGACACGTCTCGATGCGGGATCACGACTGATGGATCGGACCCGGTGGTGAGCGACGGGAAGCAGCCAGATCAGGCGGCGAACGTGCGTTGCGTGAAGTGCCTCGTGAGGCGATTCGCGCTGGGTCTCGTAGTCGTGAGCGGCGCGGCCTGCGGTGATGAGCGCAACTCACCGGTGGCATCGGCGGAGCTCGTGAGCTTACCGGCGGACCAGGTGGTCTACGGACTGAGCCATTACATGACCACGCAGGGGGTCCGCCAGGCTCACGTGCGGGCGGATACCGCGTATTTCTACGAGGACTCGGCTACCGTGCAGATGCGCGGGGTCACGATGACCGTGTACGGCGAGCTGGGTCAGGACCGAGCCGTCGTCACGTCGGCGGAGGGATGGCTGGATAGTCGCACCGAGCTCATGCGGGCTCGCGGCCGCGTGGTCGTTGTGTCGCAGGACCAGGACAAGCGGATCGAGACGGAGGAACTGTTCTACGACCCACGCGGCGACCGCATATGGAGCACGGTGGCCACGCTCTTGCGCGAAGGGGGTCGCACGCTGCGGGGATCCGGCTTCGAATCCGATGGCCAGCTGCAAAACATTCGCGTTACGGATGCCCGCAGCGAGGGGGTGCTGCGATTCTGAGCCCTCGCCATGCTGCCTCCGTGTTTCGCGTCTCCAGGGCGCTTGCCGGCTTGCTGCTTGCCCTCCCCGCTGCGGCTTGGGGCCAGGAGGAGTGCGAGCTCCTGAGGTCGCGTGAGTTTCGTCGCATGGCCGTAGGCGGCGGCAACTCGATCCTCTTCTTCAGCGGACCGGTACGCTTTCGCTGTGGGGGCGGCGTGATCCTTCAGGCCGACAGCGCGGAGCATTTCGAGGCCCAGAACGAAACGCATCTGATCGGGCATGTGGTCTACGAAGATTCCCTGAAGACGTTTACGTCAGACGTCATGGATTACCTCAGGTCCGAGCAGCGGATGTTCGCGCGGGGGAACGTGGAGGTTCGGGACAAGAAAGATGGCTCGATCATCCGGGGCGACACCTTGCGCTACCTGCGGCCCAGCACGGGACAGGCCGAGGAGCAGATGACCGTTACGGGAGTGCGTCCGAAGGCCATACTGTACCTGCGCCGGGGGCCGGACTCGGCGGATACGGCTGGGGCTGGGCCGAGCAGGCCGCCGCCCGACCGCACGCAGCGTTCGGTGCGTGGGGACCCCGGGGCACCCCCGGTCGTGAGCGACACGAGTGTGCGGCCCGGCGCACAGGTCGACACGATACTTCCTGCCGGGCCCCAGAAGCCGTACGAGGTCGAAGCCGATCGCCTGGTCCTCACGGGCGACCGGTATTTTGAGGCGCACGGAAACGTGCAGATTACGCGCGACTCGCTGCGGGCCTACGCGGAGCAGGCGCTGTACGATCGACCGGCGGAGGAGCTGGTCCTGGCGCAAGCAGCCCGCATCGAGGGGCAGGACTACGAGTTGTTCGGTGAGACGATCACATTACTGCTGCCCGGCGGCGAGATCAGCGAGGTGACGGCGACGCGGGATGCTCTTCTGAACAGCGGAGAGAGCCTCCGTATGGTAGGGGCTCGGATCCGGCTGACCCTGGTGAATGGCGAGCTGGATCGAGTCTATGCCCTGCGTGAGTCGAGCGACACCGCGAAACTTGCGGCCGAAGGGCGGCCCATGCTTGCCGAACCGGTCGCCGTGGAAGCGGGGACAGAAAGGCCTGAGGCCGTAGCCGAGGATTTTCTTCTGCGTGCGGACTCGATCGAGGTTCTCACGCCGCGTCAGAGCGTGGATCGTGTGATCGCCGTGGGGATGGCTCATGGCGAGGCGCTGAAGTCGGACACCATTCTGCCCGACGCTCCGGCGCTGATTCGCAGGGATTGGCTCGAGGGTGACACGATCATCGCGTTCTTCACCGCAGCGGGCACCCTCGCGGCCGATTCGGCTCACGCGTCCGGACCTCCTTCTTTGCCGGAGCGGCTGCCACCGAGCGCGGGCGCAGCGGCGGTGCCCGAGGCGGACACAGCGGACGCGGCCGTACAGCTGCAGCGCATGGTGGCACGTGGGAACGCGCGCTCGCTTTACCGGATCGTGTCAGCGGACACGGTGACGCCGGGTCAGCGGAAAGTATCGGTCCACTACGTCAAGGGCACTGAGATCACGATCGCTATGGAACGGGGTGAGGTCCGGGAGGTCACGGTTCAAGGACCGACACAGGGGATTCACCTGGAAGAGGTTCCGGTGCGTCCTCCGCCGGCGGCGGCGACCGCACCCGAGACGGCGCGGCCGGAGCCGGGACGGCCGGTCGTGGCGTTACGCGTACAGCTACCTGTAGTGGAGCCGGGGCGCCCGGAAGACCCATGAACGAGAGCCCCGCTCTTCTGGATTTTGTGCGACGCCTGGGGCCGCATGACGCCTCCGTGGCGGTAGCGGTGTCCGAGCTGCTGCGGCGGGCGGACGACGCCGGACGGGTCGAGCGCGGGGAGTGGCTCGCCTCCGTGCGCGACGCCTACGGACGACTCGAACGGGCGCGGGGTGATGGAGGCGGCATGGCGGGATTCGGCGCCCTGGAGGTCGAACAGCTGGGCCGGTACGTCGAGGAGCACGTCATCGCGCGCCTCGAGGCCGGCGACATTGCCGGACGCAGCCCCCCGGACGAGAGCTGGGAATACTTCGAGTTTCGGCCCTACGTTTGGGACGGAGTGGCGGCGCAGAGAGGCCAGGTTGCGGGCGAGCTGGACGCGATCGTGCGCAGCTTGCTGGCGCGCGGGGAGGGCGCCGAACCCGGGATCGAGGCGGCGGCCGCGCCCCTGCTCGGAGAGAGCGTGCTCCGGGCCGACGGGCTCACCAAGGTGTACCGGCGCCGCAAGGTGGTGAACGAGGTTCAGATCCAGGTTCAGCAAGGCGAGATCGTAGGACTGCTCGGCCCGAACGGGGCGGGCAAGACCACGACGTTCTACATGATCGTCGGGCTCATATCGCCGAATCAGGGCCGCGTCTACCTGGACGGTGCCGAGCTGACGGATGTCCCTATGTATCGGCGTGCCCGCCTGGGGATTGGATACCTGGCCCAGGAGCCGTCCGTGTTTCGCAAGCTGACGGTCGAGCAAAATGTCCTGGCTATCCTGGAAACCTTGTCGCTGGCGCGCAAAGAGCGGGCGCAACGCCTTGAGGAGCTCCTCAGCGAGCTGTCGCTCGCGCACCTGCGCACGCATCGGGCTTACTCTCTATCGGGCGGCGAGCGGCGACGTCTCGAGATCACGCGCGCACTCGTGCGCAGCCCGAAGTTCATGCTTCTGGACGAGCCGTTCGCGGGCATCGATCCGATCGCGGTGAACGACATCCAGCAGATCGTCAAGGGCCTGCGCGGCCGCCAGATTGGTGTGATCATCACGTACCACAACGTGGAGCAAACGCTCGACATCGT
>JACQVC010000031.1 GCA_016209995.1 Gemmatimonadota bacterium | reverse complement strand
GAGCGGAGTTCCCCGCCGCCGGAACCAGCGGACCACCTCAAAGCCGCTCGGCGACAGCGCGCGCCCGAGCGTGCTCCCTGAGAAATGATAAAGATGAAGGTAGCAGTCGAAGTCCAGGTACTTCCACCGGCGTCCCTTGATCACGGCTTTCAGCGATCGGGCGTCCGGGGTCGTGACGATCAGGGTCCCGCCGGGCCTGAGGAAGCGGCGCCCCCAGCGCAGGAACTCGACGGGCTCGCGCACGTGCTCGACGACGTCGAAATAGGTGAGGGCATCGAACGATGCGTCGCGGAACGGCGCGTCGCGGAGGGCGCCTACGGCAATCCTCGCCTTGAGCGCGGATGGCAGCGTGGCGACCGCTCCGACCGCCACCTCCAGGCCCCAGGCCCTCCAACCGCGCTTGAGCGCCTGCATGAGGAACTGGCCCCGCCCGCATCCTACATCGAGGACGCGGCCCGGGCGGCACACCCTCTCGACCGTGCAGACGCGCGCAGACCACATCGCCAACTTCCGCGGCGTGTAGTCGCCCGCCCCGCCGTAGTACGTGTCGGCGTAAAGCGCGTCCAGCGTCCTCGCGTCCGGCTGCGGGTCGACGAAGAGCAGATCACACCGCGGGCAGCGCCACCAGATCACCCGGCCCTTGGGCAGCCAGGGTTTGTTCACCTCGGTCTCGCAGAGCTGGCAGCGTGCCGAGCAAGTCAGATGAGATACCCGCCATCCACCGGGATGACCACGCCGGTCAGGTGGCGGGCCGCTTCCGTGCAGAGGAAGAGCACCACGTTGGCTACGTCCTGCGGGCCGCCCAGTCGCTGGAGCGCGCTCCTCTCGCGCGCCCGGTCCAGGACATCCTGAGGGACCATCTCCGTGAGGTGGGTCGTGCGGATGTAACCGGGCGCCACGGCGTTCACGTTGACGTTAGACGGCCCCAGCTCGATGGCCGCGCTGCGCGTCAACCCGAGCAGCCCGGCCTTGGACGCGGTGTAGTTCGAGATCCCGAAGTCGCCGCGCACCGCGTGCACCGAGCTCACGTTTACGATCTTTCCGTATTCCTGCCTGCGGAAGTGAGGAGCTACAGCGCGAATGAAGTGGAAGGCGCCGGTCAGATTCGTGTCCAGCACGTTGGCCCACTGCTCGTCCGTCATGCGCCAGAGAGCGGAGTCGTCCGCAGTTCCGGCGTTGTTCACCAGGATGTGCAGCCCTCCGATGACCTGCACCGCTTCCTCGACGAACGCGCCCACGGCCGCGGCGTCGCGCACGTCGCAAGGCCGGCACACGACTTTCACCTCGAGCTCGCGCAGCTCGCGGGCCGTTTCTTCAGCCTCGGATCGCGCCGTCCCGCTGCCGTCGTCCAGGTAGTTGAACGCCACGTGCACGCCGTTGCACGCGCAGCCGAGGGCAATCGCTCGCCCGATGCCTGTCGAGCCGCCCGTGACAATGGCGCCTTTTCCCCGCAGATCATCGAGCAGCCGGAGCGGCTGCGTCTTGGGATCGCCCTTTACTTCGTCGAGCAGCTGCTCGACCGCGCGGTGAACCTGCGGCTCGGCGACCAGCTGATCCTCGCGCCGCGCTCGACCTTCACTCGCCGATGCTTCGGGCTGCCTTCGGCTCACTCGTCCTCTGCCGTCTAACGGTCCGGACTGCGCCAGCCAGCCTCTCCAGTGGTCCACGGCCGGTGATCCATCAGTGGCGCCGGCGGTGGACGCTCGAGGCACCCCCTGAAGCAGGGCCCCGTATGTAAGGAAACGTTACCGCCCGAAGTGCGTGAGGCGCAACAAGGAGAGGGGTTTCAGCCGTCCTCGCGCACCTCGACCCGGTGCTTGATGGAGCGCCCTTCCACGAGAAAGACGACATCCTCGGCGATGTTGGTGGCCAGGTCGCCGATCCGCTCGAGGTTGTGCGAGACGAGCAGCAGCTCGAGATCCGAGGTGATGTTGATCGCTCGGGGATCTCCGAGCATCTCCGTGATAAGTATATGGGCGACCGAGTTGCGCAGGTTGTCGAGACGATCGTCCCGAACGCGCACCCCGCGCGCCAGGGCGGGGTCTCGGGCGACGAACGCGGCCAGCGCGTCGCTCAGCATTCCAGCAGCAACGGCGGCCATCTCGCGGATCTCTCGCGTCTCGCCCAGCGCCACACCCGGACCCAGCCGGCGAACCGCGTTGGCCACGTTCACGGCGTGGTCGCCCACGCGCTCGATGTCGTTCGAGATCTTCAGAACGGTGACGATGAGACGCAGATCCACGGCCATCGGCTGCTGGAGCGCGAGCAGCTCGAGCGAGCGCTCATCGATCTCGATCTCGAGCGCGTCGATCTCCTCATCCCTGCGGGCCACCTCCTCGGCCTTGGCTACGTCTCGCGCCAGTAGCGCGTCGACGGCCAGCCGGACCTGGTCTTCGGCCATCCCGCCCATATGGACGAGCCGCGTCTGCAGCTCGTCCAGCTCATCGTGAAAATGCCGGTGGCTGTGCTCCGGCTTCATCCGAACCTGCCCGTGACGTAGGCCTCGGT
>JACQVC010000008.1 GCA_016209995.1 Gemmatimonadota bacterium | reverse complement strand
CCGCTGACCTCGGGCTGATACTCGGGGCGGCGTTCTCCCTGGGGTGCCGTGGGATCGAGCACGCTGACGTTCTGCAGCGTCAGGTCACCACCCATAGTGAGGGCGCCGAACGGTACGCTCGTCATCAGCTCGAGGCCCGTGCTGCGGACTTGATCGCGGTTCTCGCGCCGGAACCTTCCGTCCGGCAGGCTGGCCCTCACGATGGCGCCCTCGAGCCGCTGCTGAAACAGGGTGAGCTGCGCCTGGACGAGATCGATCGATCCCGTTACGCCGAGCTCGGCGACGCTGAGCTCTTCGGGGCCGAGGTTCGGGTTCGGCTCGAAGCGGCCCAGCGCGCCCGAGTACAACTCGCGGAGCGCAGGGAAGCGTACCTTGCGGCTGATGCCGCCGTGCAGGCGCGCGACCCCGTTCGCCAGGGCCATGCTGCCCGCCAAGCGGGCGCCCCAAGCCGCGTCCGGCTCGCGGCGCTGCCGCCCGCCCGCGCGGGGCGTCGAGGCGCCATCCACACTCAATCCTGCATTGATGACGGGGTCCGTCAGCCATCCGCTGGTCGAGCGACTACGAGACAACATCTGCTCGACCTCGGCACCGACGCTCCAGAGCCGCTGCTGGAAGATTCCGCGCGTGTCGGGCTCGTCGTGATCGTGGCGGGCATCGGCCACGGTGAATGAGCCGCGCGCGATGCCTCGCCCGAGCGAGTGCTCGCCCAGTAGTCGCAGGGTCAGCACGCGGCTGTCATCGGTCTCCGCGGCGATCGCGCGCCCGAAGTCGGAGGATTCGTACGCGTCGATGCGCTGATGGCCGACGTCGATGCCGATCATCGCCTCGAGGTCTCCATTCCCCCAGGGAGTAGGCTTCCAGCCGGTGCCGGTCGCCAGTGCGGTCACCGAGCGCCATACGGAAGGAATCCGCCAGAAGCGCGGCTCCCGGATGTGCAGCTCCGGGAGTATGCCCTTCTCGGCGGTGAACGCCAGGGACGAGAGTGAGACCCAGCGTCCGCCATCCTGCTGGTAGCGTGCGGCCAGGAAGCCGTTGCGCTGCGAGAGATCCGTGTTGAGGAGCCAGTCGTCGTCCGAGGGTTGGGCCAGATCGCCGGGTCGTACGAGCCCCGGCCGGTCGCGCGAGCCGGCTCCCGCGCGTACGAGCAGGCCATGCTCGCCGGACCGCCAGAGCCCGCCCAGCTCGCTGGCCGTGGAAAGTGCGCCCGTGTGCTCGACCGCCACCTGCATGCGCGCGGGGCGGGTGAGCTGCTCGGGGAAGGGTCCGCCCGTGATGCCGGCCATGATCACGCCGCCCAGGACGTTGGGACCGGCCAGAACGGAAGAGAGCCCGCGCACCACGATAAGCTCCCGAGCCGACGTGAGCGGGATGAGAGAGAGATCCGTGCGGTTGTCCCAGCCGAGGGTGAGCGGGATGCCGTCCACGAGAACCGCGATCTGGCGCTCGTTGGCGCCCCGGAGCGATGGCTGGTCCTCGCCGCGGGAGTTCTGGCGGATCCGGAGGAGCGGCATGCGCCTCAGCGCCTCGCCCAGCGTGGCCGATGGAACCGCGCCCAGGGAGTCGAGGCGCAGCTCGACCGCGCTCGCGCCCGCCATCTGGGCCACGGGGCGCGTCGCTTCCACGATGAGGCCCGCCAGCGTGTACACCGAGTCCGGCGCCGGCGCCCGGGCGGTGTCCCGGGGCTGTTGGCCGAGCAGCACCGTCGGTAAGGCAGCGGCCGCGCCGAGCAGAAGGAGAGACCTTAGTAGTCGCACAAGGAGCATTAATGCACCGAGCGTAGGCGGCCGCCGTCCACGACCAGGGTGGCGCCGGTGATATACGAAGCCGCGTCGGACAGCAGGAACACCGCGGCACGGCCGATCTCGTCGGTGGTTCCGTAGCGGCCGAGCGGTGTCTCCGCGCTGGACCGGCGCTTCATCTCATCCACCGAAATCCCTAGTCTTTCCGCATGCACCTCGTCGAGCTCCCGCACGCGCTCCGTTTCGATGCGACCGGGAATCAGCTGATTCACCCGGATTCCGTCCTTCGCGCATTCGTCCGCGAGCGTCTTGTGCAGAGCCGCAGTTGCGGATCGTACTACGTTCGAGAGCGCAAGGTCCGGGATCGGCTCCCGAATCGAGGACGAAGTCAGATAGAGGATACTGCCACCCCCACGCGCGCGCATTAGCGGGATGACTCGTCGGGTCATGCGCACGGCGCTGAGCACGAGAAGCTCGAAGGCATCACGCCACACCTGGTCATCCGTGAGCGCCTGAAAGGCTCCGGGCGGCGGGCCGCCGGAGTTGCTGAACAGGAGATCGATGCCGCCGAAGCGCTCGTGCGTCTGGTCGACCCATGCCGAGATCGCGTCGGCGGATCGCACGTTACCGGCATAAGCGAGTACGTCGGCCGCCGTCTCTTCCCGCAAGCGGCGGGCGGCATCCTGCACCTTCCGCTCATCACGCGACATGATCGAAATGTTCACGCCTTCGGCCGCCAGCGCCCTCGCGACCCCGTACCCGATTCCCTGACTCGCCGCGGCGACCAGGGCGACCTTTCCTTCGAGTGCAAGCTCCATGCCGTCTCCTTGCAACGGGTTCACAGACCGCAGAAGAAGTACAGCGGGCCGCGTCGTCGCCGCAACCCGTAAATTCTAGCTCTGTGGCGGGCTCCAACCCAGGGCGCTGACCAGGATGCGGTGGGCGTGGGGCGGCACCTCGACCAGCTCGGCTTCAAGTCCGGCGGCCCGAGCCTCTTCGAGGACCTCTTTGAGAACCAAAGCGCCGGTCAGGTCGATGCGCCCGAGGCCGCCCAAGTGAATGACGATGCGGCGCGCACCGTGCGCCGACGCGAGCAACCCCTCGAACGCACTCTCGATTCCCGGCGCCGAGGCGAACCATAGTACGCCGTGCGGCGCCAGGTGGACCACGTCGCCCTCGGTCCAGGACCGTACAGGCACCTCGAGCTCGCGCCACAGGTGCACTCCCAGGGCCAGCAGGATCCCGACCAGAATGGCCTGCTCGACGTGAGGGGCCAGGATCAGCGTGAGCGCGAACGTGGTCCAGGCGACCAGGGCCTGCGATCGTGACATGCGCCAGAAGCGAAGGAGCAGCGAGGCTCGCGCGAGGTCTGGAACGACGGCCGCGATGACCACGGCGCTGAGCACCGCCATGGGCAGAGATGCCAGCACCTTCATGAAGGGTAGGAACGCGAGGACAATAAGCCCGGCCACGGCGCCAGCAGCGGGTGTGCGTCCCCCGGCGAGGCGAATCACGCCGCTGCGTCCAAACGAGCCTCCTACGGGGAATCCGGAGCTGAGTCCGGCTACCACGTTGGCGACGCCCTGACTCAGGAACTCACGGTTCGGATCCCACGCGCTGCGGTCAGCGGCTGCGTACATCCGCGCGATGGAGGCGGCTTCCGAGAAGCCTATGAGCGCGATGACGACACCGGGCACGAGGAGTTGTGGCAGCGCGGCCCACGGTAACGACAAACTCCAACGCGGCAGTCCGGCCGGCACGGCACCGACGGTGATTCCCGTGTATCCGGTGGAGAGGGAGAACAGCAGGCCGATGAGCGCGGAGACGAGGACTCCAGGGATTAGGGGGTGCACGCGTCTCGCGCCGAGCGTGAGCACGACCGTCATGACGGCGAGCACGAGCGCTGCGCCCTCCCACGCCCCCGGCCGAGTGGCGGCGGACAGCGCTTCCGGGATCACGCCGCGGCTGCCGCCCTCGACGCCGAGGGCGCCCGGGAGCTGCGAGAGCATAATGAGCAGGGTGGCGCCGGTAACGAAGCCGCGGACCACGGCATCGGACATGATGTAGGCGAGCACTCCGGCGCGGAGCTGAGCGAGCGCGATGCGTGTGAGTCCCACGACGAGCGCGAGAAGGGCGGCCGCCCCGAGGTATGCGGGTGTGCCCTGCGCCGCGAAGCCGGCGAGCGCGCCCAGGG
>JACQVC010000328.1 GCA_016209995.1 Gemmatimonadota bacterium | reverse complement strand
TCCAAGCCCCATTCCGGATAGCCTGTGTAATCGCCATAGTCGCCATCAATCGAGAGCCACGCGCCTGCTGCCATGCCCGGATCTTGGCGGTACGCGGTCCTGTACGAGGGACTCACCACATACATACCAGCCACGTAGGAGGTGTGGGTGCACCCCCAACTGCTGTCGATTACCACCGTGTAGAAGTCTACGAGTTCCCCGGTCGCGTAACCGTCCGAATAGTCGCTAATCTCCATGCTCCACTGGGCCATCAACGGGCTTGCGCTAACGCACAGCGCCGTGATCGACAGTCCAAGAATTGAAGTACACCGCCGCGGGTTCGCTGGAAACACAGGAATCCTCCACGGAGAATCGCCTGATTATCGTCGCGGTTCAACTGGAGCCCGGTAGATCCGGATTCGCCTCTTGACATGCTCGTGAATGTGCCTATCAAGAAGTCGCGAGCCCTCCGCAGTTAGGGAGGTTGCGAGTCTCGCCCTGGCGCGTCGTATCACGTCCGCTCGGCGGTCTCTGAGCCATGCAAGCGACGTTGTGGACAACGCATCCGGACGGACTAACGGCTGGCCCAACTGTTCCTCGATAACGCTCAATTCGCGGGGTACGTCCCTCGTCGCGGCGATGAACGACGTCTTGTCGTCCTCAGAGAAACCTGCCCGTGTCAAGATCGCATCAGCACGAGTGTGTCGCGCCAGCTGATCGGTCGATTGAGAGAGCGCTACTATGAAGTGGTGGTACGCGAGATCGTCCGGAATCAATTCAGGCGTATCGGCACCGTCCACAGCAACTGACAAACGCACCGCTCCTGCCGCGGTGCTGGGACCAGCGGACGGCATGTCTTTCGCGTGGCTATGCGTTCCGCCCACGTTCTGCGTTTGAGACTCTCGGTGGTGGAGGGAAGCGGCAGCTGACAATCGTCGCGTGGCCCATCCAGCAGCAGCTGCGAGGACGGCCGAAACCGCCAGCACTAAGAGAAGGCGTCTAGCAATAGGAGTCCGCATGGAAGTGCCCTCCTTGTCCTTGCGAATGATCTTCTGACTAATTCCTATACTCCTCCTTCAGGTCATTGAGAAGACCTCTTGCACAAGGAATCCCGTCTGTCAGACAGAATCCGATAAAGCGCGTCGCGGGTAGGGATGTTCCGGATGACGACACGCGCGACGTCAGCTGCTGAGATCGACAGCGGCGGCGACCGCGCTGGAGACTTCAGGAGGCCGACCGATACGCTGGACAGGAGATTCGCGGCCGAGATTCTGACCGTCAAACGCAAGGAGTGATAGACGTGACGAAGAAGTGGATCCAGCGGCGCTGGAAGATCGGCCAGGAGTACAGGCTAGAAGGGTCTGGAACCCGACGGCTGAAGTGTATCGGGCCGCGGCAAACTTGAGGGCCGTGAAATGCTCATCTTCCGGCCCGTCAGAAAGGCGAAAAAGGTCCGGCGTCGAAGGCGAACACAGCGTGCAGGCACTCCCGCTTGGTAGCGGCGTCACCTGCTCACGGCTTGCGGCTCAGATTCGGATCGATGTGCCCCTTGGCGCTTCGCCCACAGGATCGCCGCCTCGATGATGGCCTTCAGCCACTTCGGCATCACGCCCTCCTACCTGAAGTGCCGCTCGAGAATCTCGAGCACCCGATCGACCTTCTCGTCGAGCGTCTCTGGAGCCGGCGACGGCCCCGGCGGCTCCTCCTCGACCGGCACGTAGCGGTCGGCCGACGGCTGCTCCTCGGGCGCGAGCTCGCGGCCAGGCCGCCTCCTGCGCGCCCTCGGCGTCGCGCAGGATGTCGACCGCGAAGCTGCCAGCCGCATTCATCAACACGTCCAGGCTGACGTCGAAGGTGGTCAGGCGGCTGCCGGAGGTCTTGCGGACCAGCCCGAGGCCGTGCACCCGCACCGTGCGCTGCAGGAAGTCGAAGTGCTGCGCCTGGCTGGGAAACGGGGTCGGATACGCCGCGCGAATCTGCTGCACCAGGTCGAGGCTCACTGGATACCTCCTACGGATCGAATTGAATGTGCACGTGCTCGCGCGGTTTCCCCTCGAACTCGAGCCCCACCGTGTAGCGCGGCCCCAGGCGCCGGCGCAGCCCGGCCATGAACGCCTCCTTGCCGGCGCGGGTCCGAAAGTTCTTCGATCGCACGTCCAGCGCCCGCAGCTGATAGTGCCCGCTGTCGTCGGCGTGGGTTCCCTCGATCCCCGACGTGATCGTCACGTGCAGATCGGCGTCCGTCAGCTCGACGCCGAGCCGCTGCGCTTCGTTGCACACGGCGACGACGATGACGACGAGCTTAGCCCGGGTGGACGCGTGGGGGACGTTCTCGGTGGCGACGATGCGAAAGTGGCTCGTGGCGACCTGCCGGCGTCTCGAGGTCCGTCCGTTCCGCGTCTACGATCTCCGGCATACCTTCGCGCTCGCGCTCCGGCAGCATGGAGCCGACCTGGCCGACATCGCCGCCCAGCTCGGCCACAGCTCGCCGCGGCTGACGCGGCGCTACGCGCCGACGATTTCGGCGAAGCTCCGGGCGGCCACGAACCGGATCCGCGTGCCACGTCGGCCCGCCGAGTAACGTTTCTGTCAATGTC
>JACQVC010000339.1 GCA_016209995.1 Gemmatimonadota bacterium | reverse complement strand
GTCCAGCGTACCTGCGAGCCACACCTCGATGGCGGAGAGTCTCTCGAGCGCCTCTAGGTGTTCGCCCTTCAGCACGAGGGGCTGGGCGTGTGGGGGTGAGTGCGGGCGGAGCGCTACGCTGGGGGCGGGGGCGGATCCGATGAGGGCGATGAATCCGCGCACCGTGTCGAGGGCCGCCCGGCCGGTCCCGGCTCCGGAAGAGCTGGGCCCTACCGCACGCAACGTTCGTTGCGCGGGGACCCCGGGCTCTACCCCACGCAACATACGTTGCGCGGGGACCCCGAGTTGCGCGGCGGCGGAAGTATCGTCAGGTGTGGCGGCGAGGGGCGAGTCGGCGGGGACGGGTGCGCCTGCGCGCGGCGCCGAGGCTGCAGGTAGTGGCTCTGATCGTCGGGTCCGCTGTTCAGAGCCGAGCCACCATGCGGTGGCCGCACCCACGACGATGGCGACGATGATAGCAATGAGCGTGCGCGGAGCCATAGCAACGCGTCACTGAACTCGGACGATAGCCACGCGCAAGAAGGTCGGGGGGGCGGCGCCCGCCGTGCTGAGCAGCTCGATGAGCTGAGTGCCGGCCTGAGTGGTGGACAGGTCGAAGTAGGCGGCCGTGCCACCGCGAACGGCTACTTCCTGGTCGAAGACGCGAGGCACGGCGCGCATGCGCGGCGGGATCTTGCGTACGCTCGGTCCAAGAAGCCCCGCGAAGATGTCCGGCGTGTTCCAGCTAGGTAAAGTGAGCTGCGAGCGGGCCGGTGTGAAGTTCGCCAGGTCATCTATTGCCCCGGCCAGCGTCCAATGGCCTAACATTTCCGCGAAGGGTCTTCCGGTTCTGGCCTCAAGGTTGCTCACGCCGCTGCTGCTCTGCATGAGCGCTTTGAGGAACGCGGATTCGTCCGTCGCGTAGTGGTCGACGGCCCAGCGGACCAACGACCACCCGCTCGCATAGAACGTGAAATCGCCGCTAGCGATCTCGGTATCGAGTAAGGGTGAGCGGGTCTCAACGGAATCGTAGTAAGAGTAGAGTAGCCGGAAGTGACCCTGCATGACGACGGGCGTGTTGGCTGGACACCCCTGGGCATCGGAGACCTCGCATAGCACGGAGTCGGCATATTTGAGGTTCTGACGCTGGCCGTACCCGAAGATCTTCCGCGCGAACAGTTCCTCGGAGATCAGGGCGGTGGCCTCTTCCATCCACAGCTGCTGGCCCTGAATGACCGCGAACGAAGTGACGTGCTTCATCTCGTGGGCGACGGTCGGCCGCATGGAACGGAGCCAGCTTGTCTGTGCACCGGCTGTCGTCGGCACCCTCGCGTAAAACATTTCCCCACCGTTCCCGCAGCTCCCGGAGGCAGGTCTGAAGTCGCCGCTGTAGGTGAATGCCGACGCGTTGGTGTTGTTCACGAGTCGGGAGAAGACCATGAAGACGCGGCCGTTGTTGTCCAGCTGCGCGTCCAGGGTCAGAGGGTCGCCGAAGTTCTGCACGACGATCGCATGGGTGAGCGTGTCGTACTCGACGCCAAGGCGCACGTAGAGTGAATCCATGGTGCGCTTGAGGGGCGCGAGCGTGTCTTCGATCACGACGGCGTAGTTGCCCGAGTAGACGACGCGTCCGGTTACGGCTGTGCATCCGCTGGACTGGCCGCCGCTGCCCAGGTTCGGGACTTTGAGCGGGAGCAGGTCGCCGACCTGGGGCGGTGGGACGGCTGCGGCTGCCGCGCCGGGCGCTCCGGCGGCCCCGGTGGCTGGGCGCGGTGGCGCGCGCAAGGCCGCTGCGCGAAGCGACCTCAGGTTGGCCTCGAGAATTCGCAGGTGTGCGATGCGCGCTCTGCGCTCCTCGAGCAGATCAGGGATCTGAGCAGCTTGGTCCGCCACGGACGGGGCCGGTGGGCGGTGGGCGCTGGCAGGAGGTACCGAACCCGCGCTCATACCGTGACTCGCGGCCACAACCGCTCCGGGCGCAGCCAGCCCGACGGCGCCGCGGAGGCGGAAGCTGGCCGTGGCGCTCCCTACTGTACTGGTGTTGAACACCGTGACGAAGTAACGCGCGGTTCCGGCGGCGAGCTCGTTGCAGCGGACCTGGGTCGAATCGAGCACGAGGGCGGATTCGCCGACGGCGAGGTTGTGCAGCGCGGCGACGCGCAGCGGATGCTGGCGGACGGCGGTGCGGCCGCTCGCGGTCACGGCGACGGGGGCGTTTTGGGTCGGCGCGCAGGTGAAGCCGGTGCTCGGCACGTTGATCGTGAGCTGCGTGGGCGAGGCGGCCGTGACGTTGGCGCTGAGGCCCGAGATCGTGACCGTGTTGCCCTGTGCGGTGGGGGCGAAGTTGGACCCGGTGATGGTCGCGGTGGCGCCCGGCGAGAGCACAGCGGGTGTTACGCCATCCACGACGGGGCAGCCCACCGTGCTCGCCACGGCGACGAACTCCGCCGGGGTCGCGCCACCGGCGGTCGCGCGGGCCTTCTGCGTGTCGCAGAGCGATCCCAAGGTCCAAGCGGCGCGGGCAATTCCGCTGGAGTCAGCGGTCGCGGTGGTCGGGGCGATGCTGCCCTCGCCCTCGATGACCGCCCACTGCATGCTCCCACCGCGCACGACGTTGTTGAACGAGTCGGTCAGCCGCACGACCAGCGAGTCCGCGAGGCTCTGACCGGGCGTACCGCTCTGATTGTTCCCGGCCAGAATCGTGATGTGCGCTACCGGACCAGCCGTGGCGGTCGCGGTGAAATTGGCGGTGAAAGAGCCTGCCGTCGCTCTCAGAGTCTGTGGGGCCGCTGGATCGGTGCCGAGTGTCCAGGCGACCGCGGCCCTGCCGCTCGCGACCGTCGAGATACTCGAGAGGCTCACCGATCCGCCGCCCGCCGTCACCGAGAACTGGACCGTGATGCCGGGCACGCCGTTCCCGCGTGAATCGCGCAGCTCCACGACCACGGGATTCGGGAGCGGCGTTCCCGCACTACCTGACTGGCCGTCCCCACTCGCCTTCACCATGGTGACGGGGACCTGTTGAACCGTGAGCCGGGCGCTGCCACTGGCGGAGCCGGCCGTTGCCGTGATTGTGGTCGTGCCGTTGGCGCGGGCCGTCGCGACGCCCGTGACGGAGTTGACGTCCGCTGCTGCAGAGTTCGTGCTCGTCCAGGTGAGCGTGACCCCCGTCATGGGGGCTCCGTTCTGGTCGAGCACCTGAGCGGTGAACTGCTGCGTTGCCCCGAGAGCATCCAGGGTGACTTCTGCCGGCGAAACCTGCACGGTGGTCGCGACGGGCGGCCCGGTGCCGTCCCCACAGGCGGAGCCGAGGGCCGATGCTGCAGCCACCCCGAGCGCGAGCAGGGCCTTGCGCATGCCGAAGCGACGATCCCACGCTGCTGTGTTTTCCACTACCCTTGTAATCCACTTTCCCTGTGGGTCTTGTAAATGCAGAGGTCCTGAACCACTGTCAGGCCGGCGGCGCGGGCACGGTTCGCCGCTTCATCGGCGCGGATGCCTTCCTGCAGCCAGATCACGGGCCTTTCGGATCTCTTGGCGGCCGCATCGACAACGGCCGCGGCCTCACTCGGAGGGCGGAACACCAGAACAATGTCGACGGGCTCGGTGACTTCGCTCAGGCTCTTATGGGCCAGTTTGCCGAGGATGCGTTCGGCGAGCGGGTTCACGGGAATCACGTCATAACCTTTTGTGGCCATGTAGGATGGGACGCGTCGCGCCGGCTTGGCCGGGTCACGCGACATGCCGACGACCGCGATCTTGCGCGCGGTCGCGAGGATCTCGCGCAGGCGCTCGGGCGAGGGATTTTCAGGATCGCTGCTTGTAGCCCGCAGCGCGGCCAGTGGCGAGGTCTCGTCCATACTTAAGGTTAGCGGCTCAGATCG
>JACQVC010000331.1 GCA_016209995.1 Gemmatimonadota bacterium | reverse complement strand
GGGTAATGGCGGGCGTGGCCGTGTACAACGCGGTGCTGCAGGGGCTCTCCTGGGTGCGGCGTGATCCCACGCTGTCGACGGGGCTCGCGCTCGACACGGCCGCGATTTTCGTCATCACCGGGCTGCGCGGTCCGCTCGACACACTAGCTCCTGTCTTCTTCGTGGGCCCCCTGCTGCTGGCCTCGTTCGCGTACGGCGGCGCTGGAGCGTTCGTCGGGATCGCGACGTTCACTCTCGGCTACGGACTCAGCACGTTCATCAGCGCGTCGGACGTCACTTACCTGACCGTGGGGCGATTCGGCGCCTACGTAGGCTTCTACTCGCTGCTGGCGCCACTCGTGGGCTACATCGTGGAGCGATACGAGGGATTGATCGGCGAGCTGTTACACCAGTCCGTGACGGACCCCCTCACGGGATTGTTCAACCGCCGGTTTTTCAACGAAGCTCTCGAACGCGTGCGCCGCATCGCGCACCGCCAGTCCCTTCCCTTCTCCATCGTGTTGGTCGACGTGAAGGGGTTCAAGCGCATTAACGATCTCCATGGCCACGACGCCGGAGACCAGATCCTCATCCGGCTCGCGGACCACCTGCTGAGTCGCGTTCGGCTGAACGACCTGGTGGCGCGGATCGGCGGTGACGAATTCGCCATTGTGCTTCCCGCCACCGGGCTGCGCGGCGCAGTGGCCACCGCACAGCGCGTCGTGCAGGACCTCGAGGAAACGGATGTGATCTTGCGGCCGATCGCGCTCTCCCTGGGTGTCACGGAGGGACCCGTGAGCCTCGACGAGCCGATCGAGGGCGCGCTGCAGGCGGCGGATCAGGCTTTGATCAAGGCGAAACACACGAACGATCCCATCTTGATCGTAAGCTCCGAGCGGCCCGGCAACCCGTTGACCCTGGCCGAATTCCAGGAGTCGGTCGCCGCCGGCAGCGCCGCAGAATCGGGAACCCCCTCGGCGCCCTCGGGTTAAGGAGACCGACGCCCCTCATCCGTTCGCGCGGTTTCAGGTGCTGCAGTCCGAGTGGATCGGCCCAGGGTCCCCACGCAACGGACCGTTGCCTGGGGTAGGGCCCGGCGGATTCGGAATGAAAGCGATTGATAGGCTCACCGCGGTCCTCGCCGCGGCTCTTCTCCTCATCGTCTCGCCAGGACAGGCTCAGGACGTCGAGCTACTGGCGCGCGTGTACGGAACGCAGGTACCGCAGGCCTACTACGCGAGGGTGCAGGCCAACCCTCGACTCTTCCGCTTCCAGCGCGCGTTTCGCGGTCTGTTCCAGACGGCGGGTGCGCCGGCGGCGGCTCCGCCCGGCATCGAAGGGATGCTGGCGCTGGCGCCGGCCGGTGCGGCGCCGGTTCGGGGCGCCGTGCGCATCCCTTTGATTCTCGCCCGCTACTCCGATTCGGAAACACCGCTGGTGACGGCGGCGCAGATCCAGCGTGACTTCTTCAGCGGACCGAACGGCTACTACAGGACGCTGTCGGAGTACTACAGCGAAGTTTCCGGTGGCGCGCTGGCGCTGTCCGGCGACGTTTACGACTGGGTGACCGTGCCGCTCACGCGCGCTGTCGTGGTCGGACGCGATCGCGGTCTGGGCAACGACGCGCGGGTTGGAGAATACGTGGTCCGCACGCTGCGCTTCCTCACGGATTCCTTGCGCGTGGATTGGCGCAAGTACGACGCGGATGCGGACGGCTGGGTCGACGTCGTGGCGGTGATGCATCCGGACCGGGACGGCGCCTGCGGCGGGCCGGGCATCTGGTCGCATCACTCGAGCCTGACCGAGCACATGGGAGGGCCGTTCCGCACCACGCTGGAGAACGGAGACACGATTCGCATCGATGACTTCGTGGTCGCGCCGGCCGTCACCTGCAATCTGGGACGCGAGATCGCCGGAACGGTGCGCACCGTGAACGAGATCGGTGTGCTCGCTCACGAGCTGGGGCACGCCCTCGGTCTGCCGGATCTGTACAGCACGAGCAGTGCGCGCCCGCACGGTGGGGTGGGGAGCTGGGACCTGATGGCGACGGGATCCTGGGGGTGCTCGTACACCGCCGTGACGGACCCGGCGCGACCGTGCCACATGGGGGCGTGGTCGAAGGAGCAGCTCGGTTGGGCGAGGGTCGACACGCGGGCCGGCGGCCTCGACCACGGGACGCTGCGGTTGGATCCGATCGAGACCGGCGGGAGCATGCTGCGCGTTGCGAGCGGCGACGGATCCAACGACTACTTCCTGCTCGAGAACCGGCAGCGCTTGGGCTTCGACGAGCAGCTGTTCGTGCCGGGCGTGCTGATCTGGCACATCGATCCGGACGTTGTCGCGGCGAGATCCGGTAGCAATACCCTGAACGTGGATGCGCAGCGCATGGGGGTGGCGCTCGAGCAGGCGGACGGCCGGAATCAGCTCACGACCGCGCGGACGACCGCCGCGGCGGCCTGCGTCCCCTTGCCGCCTCCGTGCGGCAACTATGGGGACAGTGGCGATCCGTTCCCGGGATCCGCCGAGAACACGGCGTTTCACGCGGCGACGCGACCGTCGTCCGCATCCCACCTGGGCCGGGTCTCCGGCGTCACCATGCTGGACCTGGCGTTCGCGGGAGAAGCGGCGCAGCTGCGCCTGGCGACGCGGTTTTCGACGCTGCGGCTTGTTGCGCAGGGAACGAGCGCGCCTGCCACGATTACCGTGGGCGGCTCCGCCCTCGCGGTCGCGCCCAGTGCGCAGCTGCGGCTGGCGCCGTTCGAGACGCAAACCGTCGAGGCCGCGCCCGGTGCGCTGCGCGCGCCGGGCGACCGGGATGGATTCGTCGAGTGGGCGGACGGTGGTCCGCGCGTCCGCAGCCTCACGATGGGCCTGGCCGACACGACCCTGACCGCGCGCTACGGCGGGCGCGAGTACCTCCTCGACATCAAGCTCGAGAGCCCCGTGCCGGGCATCGATCCAGGCCGACTCGTGCTTGCGCCGCAGGGTAAGGACGGCTGGTTTCCCGCGAACACGGAGGTCACCGCCTTCGTGACGCCGGTCCAGGGGTTCGCGTTCCTCGGTTGGAGCGGTGCCCTGGCGGGCGCACCCAACCCCGTCTCGCTCAGGATGGAGGGGCCGCGCTCGGCCGCCGGTCGCTTCCAGCTCATCTTCGCGATCGCAGCCGTGACGCCGGTCAGGCCGTTCGACGCGGCTACGACGCAGGAGATTGTGTTTCGCGTCGAGAACGGCAGCGAGCCCGTGTACTGGTCCCACGCATCCGGGCGGCTCCCGGAAGGACTCGCGCTGGGCATTGACGGCAGGATCACGGGCGCCGCGCTGGAGACCGGGTCGTTCGCCCTCACCGTGATGGCCACCGACGCGATCGGCCTCCAGGCGACGGCGAACCTCTCTCTCGAGGTCCGCACTCCGCAGATTCCGGCGCTCGTGCTGGCAAGTCCCTTCCTCCTTGCTGGTGAGGGCCCGACGGCGCTGCAGCAGCGCTACCTTGACCGTCAGGGCAACCGTAGCGGCTCCTACGACCTGGGCGACCTGCGCGCGTATCTGGTCGCGAATCCGAGCCTGGCCGCGGCCGCAGTGGCCCTACCCCACGCAAACATGCGTTTGCGTGGGGACCCCGTCGTCGCCTCCCCCGGGCCGGCGGCGCCGATGGTGGTGCCTCTTGTCGACTTCACGGCTGGGCCGCGGGAGAAACGATGAGCAGGCTGGCTCGCGGACTCGCGCTCGGGGCGGTGGGGGCGGTCGTCTTTGCGGCCGCGTGTGACCAGGGTCCGAGCGGCCCGGGCGCGCTCACCGCGACCGTGGTATCCCCGCACGGCCCCGAGGGTGCGGCCGTGGTCAGCGTGACCGGAGAGACGCTCGGCGCCGTCTCGGCGGCCGGCGCCACTCAGGTGTTCACTAGCCGAAACGGGGCCGAGACGCGCATCCTTCTCGTGAACCTGACGCCCGGCGAGCTGCGCTTCAGACTCGAGGTACCCGATCTAGGCGCGCCGACTCCGCCCGCCGTCGTCTTGCACGTGGCCGGCGGGGACAACGTCCCGCGCCCCATCGTCTCGGCATACAGCGTCAGGTTCTCGCGGTGACTGGAGGCGCGCCGCCAGGCCTGCGTGGGCTGGCCGCCGCGCCACCGTCACGTTCTCGCTTCGTCCACAAGGAGGCTCGCGTGCCCGTACATCGTTCGCAGCGGACTTGCGGAATCCTCGCTGTGCTGACCGTGATGCTCACGCTGGGTGCCTGTGGCGACGAAGGACCGGGTCCGATCGACCGCATCGAGCTCACGCGTGACGACGGCGGGCCTCTCGAGGTCATGAAGGGCGAGATCATCACGCTGAAGGCGCAGGCGTTCTCAGGCACCACGCCTCGGCCCGACGCGGTTATCCGCTACCGCAGTGAGAACCCGGACATCGCGACCATCGACTCGATCGGTGGCCGCGTCGTCGCGCTCAACTACGGCACGGCGCAGATCGCCGTGACCGCGAACGGCGAGTTCACCGCGCGCGTCCCCCTGGCCGTGGTTGGCCCCGCGATCACGCGCGTGGTCGTCCTGCCGGCGAGCAGCGGGGCGACCATCGGCGGCAGCGTGTCCCTCACGGCGGTGGGCTTGAATGCGGCCGGCGACACGGTCCGGGGAGCCGAGTACAATTGGCGCACGACCACGCCAGCCATCCTTCAAGTCAGCGGTGCGGCCAGCTCCCAGGCCGTAGCCACAGGATTGAGCGCCGGTGCCGGGACGGTCGAGGCGGTGTCGTGGAACAACCTGACGGCGACGGCCAGCGTGACCGTGCTCCCCGTGCGCGACTTCACACCGAAAGAGGGGGCGCCGGGTCGCATAGTGGCCATCGTGGGGTCCAACCTGGCCGCTCCCGTGGAGGTCGCGTTCTCGCGCGGTGCGTCGGCGTTCACGGTGACCGAGGTGGCGCGTGTCGCGTCGGATACCATCTACGCTTGGGTGCCCCCACGCGCTCAAAACGGGCCGCTCAGGGTCACGATCGGAGGCGTGAGTGGCCAGTTGAGCGGAAACTTCACCGTCACCGGGAACGGGGATGATTTCATCGAGACGCTGGGTGGCAACGACGAGGCGTCGCTCGACAATCCGGTGTTGGGTGTCGGCGGCTATAATCCGGCGCTGATCGCTGTACCGAACAACGAGGACTGGTTCCTGGTGCCGGTCCCGTCGGGGGTATCGGCGCTGACCGTCGAGGTCAGTGTGCGCAAGAAGAGCGGAATCAGCCAGAGCGGCGGCGTGTTCCGGGTCGACAGCCTGCTCCACGCCGTACTGTACAAGCTCCTGCCGCCCAGTCCCACGGACTCGGCGGGCTTCCGGTCTCTGGCCTGGGTCGCCGGGCACTGGGACGTCGGTCTGGTGAGTTACGACTTCCATGCGGACACCTCGGTCAGCACGCTGCGCAGCGCGCGCCAGGTTCAGCCCACGGACACGTTCTTTCTGCGAGTCCTGGCCAACACGAACGGCGGCAGCATGTTCTACGGCCTGCGCGCCCTGAACACGGCTCAATACCGGTTCGGACCGGACGCCTACGAGGAGAACGATGCGCCGGAGGAAGCAAAGGCTCTGACGTTCCCGGCCTCGATCAACGCCTTCGCCGAGAACGGCGGTGAGCTCGATTTCTACACGTTCACGCTGACGGGAAACACGAAAGTTCAAATCGCTACCAGCGGCGCCACCGGCGATCTGGACGTGTT
>JACQVC010000334.1 GCA_016209995.1 Gemmatimonadota bacterium | reverse complement strand
TCCTCAACCATTCGCGAAACAACCTCTCCTCTTCCCATACCTCCCCCGCCACGTCAACACTCACGGCACCAACGCCATGCCGCCGCTTACCGCCTACCACCTTCCGAAACCGCTGAGGAGGGCTGAGCCAGCCTTGAGTCCACCCTACGCACTCGGTAACTTATTAGGCTTCGGTCTTACCCTGTTGGCTCGCGGCCGGGGCATCGCGGTACGTGGGGGTGCGTCGGCGCGGGATTCGCAGCCATGTTTGATGAACTGAGCCAAAAGCTCGACCAGGTGCTGGGCCGGTTCCGGGAGCGCGGGTTGCTCACGGAGCCGATGATCAGGGACGGAGTCCGCGAGATCCGGCGAGTGCTGCTGGAGGCGGACGTCCATTTTGCCCTGACTCGCGAGTTCCTGGAGCGGGTCCAGGAGAAGGCGCTGGGCGAGCGCGTGCTGAAGTCGGTTTCGCCCGGCCAGCAGCTCACGAAGATCGTGCGCGACGAGCTGGCGCAGCTCCTGGGCGGCGCTCCGTCCGTGTTGACGTTCGCCCGCACGCCGCCCACGGTGCTCATGGTCGTGGGGCTGCAGGGTTCGGGTAAGACCACGACGGCCGCCAAGCTCGCGAAACGGTTGCAGCGTGAAGGCCGCCGCCCGCTTCTGGTCGCGTGCGACCTGGTGCGGCCGGCCGCAGTTGCGCAACTCGCTACGCTGGGCGAGCAGATCGGCGTGGCCGTACACCAGCGTGCGTCCGACGGCGGGGCTGCCAGCCCGGATGTCGTCGCGCTGGCACAGTCGGCCGTGGCGCGTGCGCGGGACGAACGCTTCGACGTGATGGTCGTCGACAGCGCCGGACGCCTGCAGGTCGACGAGGCGTTGATGGCCGAGTTGCAGCGGCTCAAGCAGGCGCTGGCACCCACGGAGATCCTGCTCGTCGTGGACGCCATGATCGGGCAGGAGGCGGTCAACGTGGCTCGGGGGTTCGACGCCGCGTTGGGCCTGAGCGGCGTGATCCTGACGAAGCTGGATGGGGATGCGCGCGGCGGCGCCGCGCTGTCCATCCACGGGGTCACGCAGCGGCCCATCAAGTTCGTGGGTGTCGGCGAGAAGCTCGACGATCTGGAGCCCTGCGATCCGGACCGTTTGGCCGGCCGCATCCTGCAGATGGGGGATGTGGTCGGTCTCGTCGAGCGGGCCGAGCGCGCTATCGCGACCGAGGAACGGGAGCGTCTCGAGAAGAAGGTCGTGCGCGGTGGGCGCTTCGACCTCGAAGACTTCCTGCAGGCGCTGCGGCAGGTGCAGCGCATGGGGCCGCTCGAGCAGCTCCTGAAGATGGTCCCCGGAGTCAGCGCGAAGATGATGGGGCAGGCGAATCTCGATCCCAAGCGCATGAAGCACGTCGAGGCGATCATCCTGTCCATGACTCCGGAGGAGCGCAAGCGGCCGGAGATCATGAACGGGTCGCGACGCGCGCGCGTGGCTCGGGGCAGCGGACGCCCCGTCGCCGAAGTGAACCGGCTGCTCAAGCAGTTCCGCGATATGGAGAAGATGATGAAGCGTATGCGGGGTCTGGCCCGCGGCTGATTCGTTTACCGTGAGCTCGCGTGCGCGAACCCGCGCACAGCGGGCCTCCGATCAGGGGAGAAAGCAAAGATGGCCGTACGCATTCGACTCCGGCGCATGGGCCGGAAAGGACAGCCGCACTACCGCATCGTCGTGGCTGACGGCGCTTCGCCACGTGATGGGAACGTCGTCGAGACGCTCGGCTACTATCAGCCGCTGAGTCGGCCGGCGCGACTCGTCGTCAACCTCGAACGACTCGACTACTGGACGGGCCAGGGCGCCCTGCTCTCCGACACGGTGAGCTCGCTGGTCAAGAAAGCGCGCAAGAACGGGGATCGATCGGTAGCCATTGGCGCGCCGGAGCCGCCGTCGCGCCGGGCGACGGCGACGACTTCTCCACCGCGTGGGCCCGTGGCCTCGAGTGGGGACGAGGAGGAGCTTCCCGCGGACGCTGCCGAGCCGCGTGGGGAATCTCCGCACACCCCCAGCGACGCCTGACAGGTCTGCGGATGTCGGCCGCGCCATGGCCCGCCGGCAACCTCCGTTCCTCGCCGTTGGACGCGTGGACAAACCTCACGGCACCCGGGGAGAGCTGTACGTTCGGCCGTTGTCAGACCGCGCGGACGAGCGCTTCGCCCCCGGGGTCCGACTGCGCGTGGCCAACGCCGCGGGTGACGGCCTCGACGAAGCGTTTTCTCCCCTGCAGGTCGAGCGTGCTCGTCCGTTCAAGGACGGGCATCTCGTAAAGTTCGAATCCTGCCGAGATCGGAACGCCGCGGAAGCGCTGCGGGATCGTTACCTGCTCGTCGCATCGGAAGACCTCGTGCCTCTCGAGCGCGGCGAGCACTACTACCACGAGCTGATGGGGTTGGCGGTCATCACCTCGGCAGGCGACCGCATCGGTGAGGTGACGGATATCCACGATATTGCTGCGTCGCAGCTCCTCGAGGTGAAGGGGCCGCAGCGCACGCACCTCATTCCCATCGTGGGAGCTTTCATCAAAGCCGTCGACATCGAGGAAGGCCGCATCATCGTCGAGGTGCCGCCCGGGTTTCTCGACCTCTAGGCTGATCACGGGAAAGCTGCGCGCTGCGCGCCGTTTGACGCCATGAAGATCAACGTGCTCACGGTCTTTCCGGAGACGCTCCGGGTCGCCCTCGAGATGAGCATCACGGGGAGAGCGGCTCGTGCAGGCCTGGTAACCTACCGGGTCCTTGATCTGAGGGACTTCACTCACGACCGCCACCAGACCGTGGATGACTATCCTTACGGAGGCGGTGCCGGAATGGTCATGAAACCGGAGCCGTTCTTCGAGGCGGTCGAGAGCCTGGCCCCCCAAGGTCCGAGGGTCCTCCTGTCCGCGCGCGGACGTGTGTTCCGTCAGAGCGATGCCGTGCGCTTCGCCGTCGAGCCGGAGCTGACGCTCCTTTGCGGGCATTACAAGGATGTGGACCAGAGGGTGGCGGACCACCTCGCGACGGAGGAGCTGTCGATCGGCGATTTCGTGCTCTCGGGGGGAGAGTTCGCCGCCCTCGTGGTCGTGGATGCCGTGGTTCGCCTGCTGCCCGGAGCGCTGGGCGACCACGATTCCGCGGCCGGCGACTCGTTCTACGACACGCAGCTTCTGAGTCCACCGTCCTATACCCGTCCCCCGGAGTACCGTGGCTTCCGCGTACCCGAGGTACTCCTGTCGGGCGACCATGCCCGCATCGAGGCCTGGCGGCAGCAGGAGTCGGAGCGGATCACGCGCGAACGACGGCCCGAGCTACTGGAGGAGTGATCTCTTCACCGAACGCACATTCGCGACTACATTAGCTATCTCCACAGACGGCGGACGGAGGAACGAACATGGCTGACATCCTGCAAGAAGTCGGGCATACCGACTTGAGAACGGACCTGCCCGATTTCGCGCCGGGCGATACGCTCCGGGTGATGGTGCGGGTGCGCGAGGGTGAGGGGGAGCGCGAGCGCGTCCAGGCGTTCGAGGGAACGTGTATTGCCCGGCGTGGTTCGGGCATGAACACCACGTTCACCGTGCGCAAAGTCTCCAGCGGCGTGGGTGTCGAGCGGATCTTTCCGCTGCACTCGCCCTTCATCAAGGGAATCAAGGTCGTGAAGAAGGGCCAGGTGCGCCGCGCCAAGCTCTATTACCTGCGGGGCCTGAGAGGTAGGGCCGCGAAGATTCGCGAGCTGCGCGGCGAATAGGAGCCGGCCATGGTGCCGGCGTCGTCTCCCCGGCTCCAGGACCCCCTCGCGTACGAGCGGCGGTTCTGGAGCCGCGGCGTTTTGCGGATCGCCGGCGTCGATGAGGTAGGGCGAGGCCCGCTGGCCGGACCGGTGCTCGCGGGTGCCGTGATTCTCAGACCGGGAGAAGCCGTGCCCGGCGCCGTTGACTCGAAGCAGCTGTCGCCCGAGGAGCGCGAAGAGCTGAACGAGCAGATCCTCCGGCGGGCGCAGGCAGTAGCCGTGGGTGCGGCGTCAGCCCGCGAGATCGATCGGCTCAACATTCTGAGAGCGACGGCCCTGGCCATCTCGCGGGCGCTGGCCCGCCTGCCCGCCCGCCCCGATCACGTCATTCTGGACGGACTCCCCCTGCTGCAGCTCGACTGGGAGCACGAAGCACAGGTCGATGGGGACTGCCTGATCCACTCCGTCGCCTGTGCCTCGATCGTCGCCAAAGTATGCCGGGATCGCCTGATGAGGCGACTGGCCGAGCGCTACCCCGGTTACGGCTGGCACACAAACGTGGGATACGCGACGGAGGAACACCGCGAGGCGCTGCGCCGGCTGGGCCCCACTCCCCACCACCGCCTCACCTTCGGAGCACAGCTCGATCTCGGCCTCTGAGAGAACGGGCGGTAGACGGCCGCCGACCGTCCCTCTATGATTCGGCGGCGCCCCCGTAGCTCAGTTGGTAGAGCAAGGGACTTTTAATCCCGAGGCCCCAGGTTCGAGTCCTGGCGGGGGCACTGGCTGCAGGTCGATCTGTCGAGGCCACGCTCAACTCCGGCTCCCGGCTCCCGGCTTTCGCCGGGACAAGCTTTGCCGGAATGACGGGCGACTTCTTCAGTGACGAGCTAATGCAGAATCGACTGGTCCTCGGAGTCCTTCCCCTTCGGGGTCGGCACGCCCTTGGGACCGGTCAGCTCGGCCTCCAGCTTCGCCAGCGCATCGATCAACACGGACAACAACCGAACTGCGTCCAGTTTCTTCTCCGCGGCTTTCCCTTGGGGCAGGCGGGCACCCGGCATGTTCGCGGGTTGCTGCCCGAAGAGCCCCGGCGGGACCGGTTGTGCGGCGGTGCGGATCTGCCGCGGCGCGACGTCCCGAACGGGCCGGACTTTCAACACCGGACTCCGCTCGAGGTTGCGGCCAGACGCGCCCAGAGCGAACCACCGCACGCGGCACTAGTTCTCCGTCACGATGGTCATGATGAGTAGAGTCTGTGAAGTTTGACGCGAGCGTCGTTCACCGTGAAGCGCCACGTGATTTGTGCGCGACTCTCGTTGCGCTTCCTTTCCCACGGTGCGATCTCGGCGCGGAGTCGCGTGAGGCTGTCGATGCGGCGATCGAGACACTGCCGCCCGAGTACGGAGATTTCAATTTCCGCCATGTTCAGCCAGCTGCCGTGTTTGGGGGTGTAGTGGAACTCGAGCTTACGCAGAATGCGACGGGCTTCGGCCGCTGCGAAGGTCTCGTAGAGCGCTGCTCCACTATGCGAACTGAGATTGTCGAGGACCACGCGGATTCGTTCCGCCTCGGGAAAATGGACATCGACGAGGGCTTTCATTTGCTCTGCGAAATCCGCGTTCGTCCGGCGCTCGGTGACCTCGACATGGCGCCAGCCGGCAAGGGGCTGCACCAGAACGAACAGATTCGCCGTCCCCCCTCTGCGGTACTCGTAGTCGATACGTCGGCGCCTGCCCGGCTGCGCCGGTATGGGGATTCGTACCTCCGCAAGCAGCTGAACAGGCCGCTCATCGAAGCACACCACCGGCTGCAAGGGATCGAACGGCTCCTGATAGAGATCGAGCACGTCCTCCATGCGGTACACGAAATCCCAACTCACCGACGGGATACACCACTGCTTCTTCTGCCAGGGTTTGAGGTCGTTTTTTTTAGAGACTGGCGCACGGTTTCATGGGCAATCGTCGGCACGACTCGCAGTTCTACCAACCGGTCGGCCAGCAGCCGTAAGGTCCAGCGCGTACGTCCTTCGGGCGGATCACTACAGGCCAGCGCCACCAAGAAGGCCTGCTGTTTCCCATTCAGTTTCGCCGCTTTGCCCGGACGCGGCCTCTCGCTGAGCGCAAACTCGAGGCCGCCTTCGACCAGCCGTCTGCGCGTCCGCTCCACGGTCGATTTGCCGACGTGGAGGGTACGCGCGATGTCTTCATCGATCCTGCCCTCATCGGCGAGGACAAGGATGCGCGCACGGTTGAGACGGCGGACGCGGGCCTTGCCCCCGCGCAGGAGTTCTCGCAGCTGCGCCCGTTCCTCGGGCGCGAGCTTGACGATGTACTTTTTGGCCATCTGCCCTCCCAAGTGTCGGTTGCAGATGGACCCACAAGATAAGCTCTCCTCTCACTCGTCACAACCATGATGACAGAGAACTAGTATAACCTGACCAAACCTACGGGCGACCTGAGCTCCGCCAAGCACCGGGCCCAACTAGCGGACTGCTTCACCGACCCGGCCGTGCGTGCCTCCATCGAGGCCGACCTCCAACTCGCCAGCGTCTACGACACCCTGATCCGGGATCTCGAGAAGAAGGCCGAGCACCAAGCGCGCCTCGGCAACGCCACCTCCCTCGTGCTGCTCCGCAGCATCCCGGGCGTCGGTAAGATCCTCGCTCTCACCCTCCTCTATGAGATCCACACCATCGACCGCTTCCCGCGCGTCCAGGATTTCAGCTCCTACTCGCGCCTCGTCAAGCCCCAACACCATTCCGCCGGCAAGCGCGTCGGCAGCGGCGGCGCCAAGATCGGCAACGCCTATCTCAAGTGGGCCTTCTCGGAAG
>JACQVC010000326.1 GCA_016209995.1 Gemmatimonadota bacterium | reverse complement strand
GTGATAGGCCGTGCCGGGGCCGCGCGCGTCGTCCATCTCCTTCAGCGTGGGCTGCACGTATCCGGTTTCGTCCGTGGCGCGGCTGATGATGGTCGTCTCCTGTCCGTTCCAGTTCCACAAGTAGCGGAAGCGAACGTGCGCCTTCGCGAGCACCGGCTCCTGCAGGTCCGCCGCGTGCCAGGTGGCGCCTTCGTCGAAGCTCAGCTCGACGGTCTGAATCCGGCCGCGGCCGCTCCAGGCGATGCCGCGGACTTCCATCCAGCCGGGCTGGATCGTGTGGCGTGCGCTCGGCATGGTGATAACCGAGCGGGCGTCCATCACGAAGCTGAACTGCCTGGCGGTCCCGTTCCTGAGCGGATCCGTATACCGGCTGGTTTCCTCGCGGGTCATGAACGGTCCGTCCGCGAGCTCGATCCGGCGCAGCCACTTCACGTTCGCGTTGCCCTCCCAGCCGGGCAGGAACAGCCGAGCCGGGTAGCCATTCTCCGGGCGCAAAGCCTCGCCGTTCTGCGCGTAGGCGATCATCGCATCGTCCCACGCCTTCTCGATCGGAATGCTGCGCGCCAGAATCGCGGCGTCCGTCCCCTCGGCGAGGAACCAGGTCGCTTCGGGTCGAACGCCCACCTCGCGGAACAGCGTGGACAGGGGCACGCCCGTCCACTCGCTCTGGCTCGTCAGCCCGCACAGCTCCTGCGGCCGAGTGTCGTCGGCCGAGGGCCGGCCGCCGTTGCCCGAGCACTCCAGGAAGTGGATGCGTGAGACCGACGGCAAGCGCTTCAGGTCCGCGAGCGAGAAGACCATCGGTCGCTCGACCATCCCGTGGATCAGCAGCGTATAGCGTGACGGATCGATGGCCGGAACGCCCCCATGGTGGCGCTCGAAGTGCAGGTCCGCTGGCGTGATGGTACCATGGAAATCCTGGAGCGGCGTCCGGGAGGACGTCCCCCGCGATAGCCGCCGCGGCTGCTCGAACGGTGAGCGCTCGCCGATCTCGTCGGCGGGCGGCCCGAAGACCTTGGTCGGGTCGGGCGGCGCGACCTGCGCCTGCGCGGCTGATTCCGAAGGACGTGAAAGCGTCTCGAAGACGCCGACTCCGAGGGCGCCCGCGGCGCCGGCCACAAAGGTGCGGCGGCCTATCGCGGGCAGCTTGTCGCTCTCAGTCGCAGGGTCGGTACGCGGGAAGCGGAAGGGTTTCCGGGCCATGGCCACGCTCCTGCTGGTCGGCAGTGGATGGTGGTACGGGCAACGCCTACGGCGCCAATAATGCGCGCCTGGGTATGGGATTGGCAACTGCGGCGGTCGCCTGGGCGCCGGCCGGCGCATACTGATGCTGCATGCGGCCTTGCTGGGGCCTATACTCTCGAGGGCCTTGGCTGGCGGCCGATCCGATCAACCAGCGACCGGTCCCCGCGAAGAGGTACCTCGCGCGCACCTCACGGATATTCGTCGTGCCTCAGTAGCGTAGGATGGGTCGAGACATTACTGGCGTTCCCTCCCCTTGAGAGCCTGTCGCGGAAGCTTTTTTCGGACCGCTGAGCGCACCCGTCGCGCGAGCCTCAGAGCGCCGCGAGCCTCGGTCAAAGAAACGGGATCGTAGTCGCCCGGATATCGAGTGATCGTTGCATAGGTGGTGAGTAGCCGCTGTTCCTCGACCGACAAGTCGATCCGGATCCCAGACCGGCATAATCCCAGCAGGCTTTCGATGTCGTGAATGCGCGGGAACTCGGTCCGCCGGTACGACAGCAGGGCTTTCAAGTATTTTTCGGCGCACTGCTGCGCATGGAAGGCTACCGTGTCGGCCGGGCACTCCGGACCTGCGCGGAGGGAGATGGTCGCGTTCTTCAGATCGCTTTCGGCTTTTTCCACCCAGCCGCGAACGACCTCCAGCACGCGTTCATCTCCGCTCATACAGTACCCGTCCTTCGCGTGCAGCCGGTCGTTCGATCGTACCCACGACGTGTTTGCGCCACTCGTACTCCTCCGGAGTGGTCACGATGACGTCCTTCGCCAGGCTGATGTCATGAAGCGCAGCCCCGATCTCGACTGCTTTCTGCCGTTTCGAACCGCTCACATCCATCACGATGAGCAGATCCACATCACTCTCTGGCCCACCCGCGCCCCGGCCGTGAGACCCGAAGAGGATGATTCGTTCCGGGTCAAAGCGATCCGCTATTATGCGAGCCATGCGCGCGATGCTCGTCTCGATGTCGCTTCGCGTCCTGCGGCGATTTCGGCTGTTGTGCGCATCGACTCGCCCCGGGGGTGCTTCGTCAAGAAGCTGGGAAACCTGGATTCGATACAAGCGGGAGAATCGGTACAGCTCCTCGCTGTTGACCGACCTCCGGCCCGCTTCGATTTCGGATATGGCTGGACGGTGCAGACCCAAGTTCCTGGCTACTTCTGCCTGCGTCAGCCCGAGCTCCACGCGGGCGGAGCGCAATCGCTTGGCGAGTCGGCTCTTTCTGACCGTCATTGGCTGCTCCGGCTCGAGGTGGGAACTCGCGGGTTCTGAATTGATGATATCCAGACCCTATCGGCACGTCGGACAGAACGCACCTATCAAGGTACGAAAATCTTACACGGAAGACAACCGCGAAGGCCGGCGGCCGTCAGACCTTCCCCGACCTTCGGCTGAGTCACGTGTACGGCGATTCGTTCGGCGGCCTCTCGTTGCAGGAGGCTCAGTACCTAAGCGTGACATCGCAAAGGCAACGCAGGAATGCTCGTACGTCTTTGACACACGCGAGCGGCGGCCCCCAGTATGAAGCCCATGTCACGGGCTTTCGTCGCAGGAGCCACGGGCTACACGGGCCGCGAGGTGGTCCGGAGGCTCGTAGAGCAGGGGATGTCCACCGTCGCGCATGTACGCCCGGAGTCGCCACGCCTCGAGCAGTGGCGCCGTGGTTTCGTGGCGCTCGGTGCTTCGGTGGAAGCGACGGCATGGGAGGAGCGCGCGATGGCGGAATCGCTGCGCCGGCTTCAGCCGACGCTGATCTTCGCGCTGCTGGGGACGACCCGCGCGCGGGGCCGTGCGGCGAGACGGAAGGGCGGGCCCCTGGAGACGTACGAGAGCGTGGACTACGGCCTCACCATGCTCCTGCTCCGGGCCGTGAAGTCGAGCGCACCGGCTGCCCGGTTCATCTATCTCTCGTCCATTGGCGCCGGGTCACGGTCGGCGAACCCGTACCTCGAGGCGCGCCGCCGCGCCGAGGAGGAGATCCGGCAGAGTGGCGTCAGCTACGTGATCGCGCGGCCGTCTTTCATTACCGGTCCCGGCCGCGACGAAACGCGGCCGCTCGAGCGAATCGGCGCGGTCGTGATCGACGGCGCCCTGGTGGTCGCCGGCTTCCTCGGTGCGCGCCGCCTGCGCGAGCGCTACGGCTCCACGACCAACGTGATTCTCGCACGCGCGCTCGTGCGCCTCGCCTTCGACGCCGCCGCGGTGAATACGATTGTCGAATCGGACGGCCTGCGGATCTGAATCACAACTCCTCGGCTTCGAACTCGATCCCGAGGTGTTCTAGTAACCGGTTCTCGAGCTCCGTCCGGAGCCCTTCATCCGTGAGCGTCCCGATCCGCTCGAGGAGGCGTAGCTTCGAGATCGTGCGGATTTGGTGCGGCATGACGATGCTCTCGTACCCGCCACTCACGACGCTGAAGGGAAGGAGTACCTCGAACTCATACACCCGCCGCTTCTTACCTTCGCGCTTCGTGAGGGGAACGATGGTTACGACATCGAAATGGGCGTTGAAACCGTCGTTCGAGATGATGATCGCCGGACGCCGCTCCCCACCCTGCTCGCTCCCCACCCGCGGCTCGAGGTCGACCCAGTAGATCTCCCAGCGCGTGACCGGCTCCGTGTACGCCATGAGCGGCTATTCCGGACGCGAGAGCCCATCACCGCTGGCTGGCTCGAACGCTTCCGTGACCGACCTCATCTGCTTCATGAACGCCGGGTCCGACGCCGCACGCGCGTACGCTTCGTAAACACGCTTCCGCCGAAGCTCTTGCAGTGCTGCCGTGATCGCTTGCTCGACAAACGCGTTCTGGCTCTCGGCCGCACCCTCCTGCACAGCCTCTTTGACCGCGTCGACCACCGACTGACGGACCTGCCAACCGGTCTTGCGCAACGGGTCCGACGCGGCGACGCGTCGCCGCCGGGGCGTTCGTTGACGATGATCTGAACCAACGGCCATGGTTCACCATCCCCCATTGAGTCGACAACACTACCATTATCGCTATGATTATAAGGTACCATTATGGGTATCCTAACGCCACCCAGCGGTTCAGCGTGGCTCTGGGTGGTGCGTGTGAGGGGCGCTGGCAGCCAGGCAATACAAGTTCACCTATGCGTCTCAGCTATCGCGGGAGAACAGCCCGCGCACGGGGACCCGGAATCCGGGGAGCACGTCAGCGCCCTCCAGCACATCGTCCTCGCCGAGGATCGTCACGTCATCGCGCGAGCGGAACACGCGGATGCGACGTCGGCGCGGCTCCAGGACCCATACGAGCCGCGTGCCGGCATCGAGGTAGTCGAACACCTTGTCCTGGACCTCCGACCACGTGTTCGAAGGCGATACGACCTCGACGGCCAAGTCTGGCGCCAGCTGGGCGAAGCCTTTCGGATCGGACGGGATGCGCGAGGCCGCGACAAACGCCGCGTCAGGTGCGCGCACGGTGTCCGGATCGTGGAAGAGCACGAAGCCGGTTTCGCTGGCGAGCACCTCCCCCAGCCGATGCTCACGGACGAAGCGGTTGAGCACGTAGATGAGCTCACCGCCGATACGTCCATGCTCGTACCCTGCGGGCGGCTCGCGCACGACTCGGCCACGGACCAGTTCTGTGCGGTAGCCATCGTCGGGCAGCCGCTCGAACTCCTCGGCAGTGAGCAGCTTGTCTCTTGCTTTCACGTGGCTCGTCCACTCATGTGGCTGATCCACTCATGTCATAGGGCAGCTGCGTATTCTGCTCTGCAAGCAACGTAGCCCGACTTGTTGGGTGGTCCATGGTTGGATGGGCCTGCTGGCGGGGCGTCTCCCATGCACTCGATGCGGGTTCGCGCGACCAGAGCCCGTAGGACGGTTCCGCCCTC
>JACQVC010000325.1 GCA_016209995.1 Gemmatimonadota bacterium | reverse complement strand
TACGTAAACCTGATGGATCAGTACTACCCTGCCGGCGCCGTGAGCGCCGAGCGCCATCCCGAGATCAACCGCCGGCTGCGGCCCGAAGAGTTCTGGGAGGCGCAGCGCATCGCCGAGCAAGTCGGGCTTCGCCGCCTCGACAGTCGCGATCCGCACCTCTTACTCCGCGCCAGGTTGATCCGCCTTGGAGCCTGACGGATTCGATGTCCAAGCTCGAGCCAAAACGGTCGGACGCCAGGATGACCTTGGCAGAGGCCTTCGAGGTAGTGGAGACGGCCCTCAAAGGCGCGACGCGCGTTGAGATCGTCGACCGTGCCCTCGAGGCGGGGAATCTTCGCGAGGCGATTCAACAGCTCCGTGCCGGCATGCGCTCCCACGTCTTCAAGACCCGATCGCGTCCACTAGCGCTCGATCACATCGTCAGAAAGCTGGACAGCCGGACGCGACAGGAAGGGTTTCATGTGCTCCAAGCATGGGACCACGGCAAGCACCACTTCACCAGGGAGATCATCCCGGTAATGATGCTGGACCGCTTTGCGGGCGAGGGCATCGTCAAGGACTACGAGCGCGCATCCCTGGCCATCCTGCTGGACTGCTACTTCCTCTACGTCCTGGCTTTGTTCGTCCTGCGAGCCTGGGATGAAGGCGATGCGGACGATAACGTGGACCGCGTGACTCGACTCGTGGGAGAGCTACAGGGGGCGGGCGGAAGCGGCCGCAAGTTCGTCGATGATGCCGCGATGCTCCTGCACCTTGCCATCGCCCTCTATCACCCGCACGAGAAGGCGTATCACGACTTGCTCGAGAAGGTACGGACTCTGAATGACGTCCATCGCATGAGCCTGGCTTTCGCAGCCGCGTCGGTCAACGGCGGTCACCTGCGCTGGGGACTCCAGGTCATGTACCAGAAGGATCTGGTCAAGATGCGAGACGATAACGTCGTGGACTATCCATGGCTGCTGTTCGGGCTCGCCACGCTGATGCGCGAGTACTCGCGGCTCCACGAGGCGGGCGTTCACGGACCGGAACGAGAACGCGTGGTGGAGAGTCTTCTGAACGGGCTGACGGCCGACCCGTGGGCTTTCCTGGGCAAGCCTCCGGCCTCGCTATCCACACACCAGAACGAGTATGCGGACTTCTGCGCACGACTGGACCAATATCGCGCGGATCTGCTGACGGAGTTCGACCGGCATTCGCCTGCGCAGCGGACGTATTCTCCCCTCGCCTTGAACTTCAACTTCCTGCACAACGCGTTCGTGGCTATGGTCGCGGTCGCCCTGGTTCCTGATTCCGCACCGAATCTGTCTGTGAACGCTCTGCTGGCGAGCGAATATGCGGACGGGTCGCTGGCGGAGTCTTCCGGGATCCTGGCACGAGCGCTGATGGCCTACTCGGGCGCGCGTCCGGAGAGGCTGGGAGAGCACGGATCGAGACTGGTGGTCTACGATCCGCACGCAGCCGTGCGCAGCTTCACCATGACCGTGCGCACGATCCGGGAGCACCGCGCGGAAGCGCCGGAGCGTCGGTAACGAGCGGATTGACAGAGGCCCGCCGTGCGAATAACGTCGAGAGACGGATGAATTCCGCTACTGCGTACACGGCGCCGCTGGAGGCCACGCTCGAGATCAAGCCGGCTACTCGCCTGGACATCATTGACGTGAGCCGCCGGCTCGCGGAGCTGTGGGGAGAGGTGGCAGCCCGGTTCCCGCGCGCGCTCTTCGTCTCCTACCATACGACGGCCGGATACGTGGACCCCAAGCTGTCCACTCGGCTGGATCATGACCCGGACCGCATCCGCGCGTTCTTCAGCGCCGTGCAGCGGCTGTTCCCGCCGAACGCGGGCTACCGGCATGACGAATTGCACTTGCGTGAAGAGCTGAGCGCCGAGCAGCGAGGGCGCGAGCCGCGCAACGCGGATTCACACCTGTCCTATATCGGGGCGGGACTCACGAGCTGCGTGACCGTAGACCACCCGTCCCGCCAACCCGTCTGGTTCGTCGATCTCGACGGCGTCTGCGAGGGCGAAAAACGCCAGCGCCGTACGACCGTCGTTGGCTACCACCGCGAGGAACCCGTCACCACGCGCCAGATCGCGGTTCCGGTCTCGCAGTATGCGGTGGACTCGCTGAGCCTGAAGGATCCGCGCTTGGGGCTCTTTGATGAGCTGCGCGAGGAGGTCGCGCGTCAGGGCATCGTTAAAGGGCGAATCGACGTCGCGCTCGGGCCGGAGGAGCGCAACGCCGGGCTCACCGTCATCGAGTACGAGACCCTGCTCATGAAGCACGACCTCGCCGAGGTCCTGGCCAACCCGCTCCACTATATGCTGGAGAAGGGGAAGCACATGCTCCAGGACCCACGCGCGATCCCCAGCAAGACCATCAACTACGCGAAATACGATGCCGTTCAGGTGCTCAACGAGCTGATGGACGCGCTCGGCATGAGGGAATCCCTGGTCGAGCGCGTCGTGAATCGACTGCTAGCGGTTCCGGCGTCGCGCTTCCTGCGCATGAAGCGGGCCATCTCCCTCCCGGTGTTCGACCACGACGTGGCCGGCCGCGGCACGATCATCGAGGGCGAGTATCAGAGCCCGATCCTGGTACAGTGGAAACGGGCCCAGGGCGCGACGCGGCAGTTGCAGGTCACATTCGTTCGGTTCGCGTAGCGAACGGACCCTTCCCCGCGCTAACCGCTAGATCATCGACTTCCCCTGCCCCCCATCGGCCGGAATACACGCGCCGGTGATCAGGCTCGCGCGCTCGGAGGCGAGAAACGCAACCAGCGCGGCGACCTCTTCTGCGGACCCGAAGCGCCCGAGCGGCATGTTGTCCGCCACGAACTTCGCCACCTTGTCCGGGTCGTCACGCGCTCGCCGGTCCCAGGATCCGCCCGGAAACCGGATCGAGCCGGGCGCGACGCTGTTCACGCGAATCCCCACGGGTGCGAGCTCGAGGGCCAGTACCTTGGCCGCGCTGATCACGGCCGTCTTCGTGGTGTGGTAGATGGACATACCGGGACCCCCGGCCTCCCGACCCCAGACTGACGACACGAAGATGATGGAGCCGTAGCCGCTGCGTTTCATGACGGGAAGCACGCAGCGCGTGAGGCGCAGGGAGGCCAGGAGGTTGAGCTCGAGCAGCTCATCCCAATCCTCGTCGGTGGTTTCCTCGAACGGCTTGCGCAGGTTGCCGCCGACGTTGTTGACCAGAACGTCGATGCGCCCGAAGGCCTCGAGCGCGCCATCTGCGAACCGCTGCGTGGCGCTGCGGTGCGTCAGGTCCACGGTGAACGGTACGACCTCCGATCCCGTCGCTGCGCGGATCTCGTCGGCCGCCTTCTCGACCTCGGCCTGCGTGCGCGCGCAGATGGCCACGCGACAGCCCTCCGCGGCCAGCGCACGGGCGATGGCCCGGCCGATCCCGCGGCTACCGCCGCTGACCAGCGCCACCCGCTCCTTCAGTCCGAGATCCATGCAAGTTCGCCGTTCGCCTAGGAGCCTGTCCGAGTAGTGGGGCGAGCCGCGTTCGGGCCACCGCCGGGCCAGCGAGCGTCAGCTCAGTACCTCCTCGAGCCGCGTCCCCCATGCCACGATCGCTTCGTCCGCGTGCCAATCCCCCACGATCTGGATTCCCATGGGCAGGCCGTTCGGTCCCGAGCCCGTGGGGAGCGCCAGCACCGGCAAGCCGCCATACGTCCAGGGCAGGCTCATCACGGCATCGCCGGTGTTTTCCAGACCGCGCGGCGCGGGACCCGTCGCCGCCGGCGCGATCCACGCGTCTATGCCGCTCGCCTGCATGAGATCACCTAGCTCCCGCCGTACCCGCAGCCGGCCGTCCAGAGCGTCCCCCAGCTCGGATTCCGCCACGCCGCGACCCCGTTCGAGCAGCTCGACCGTCAGTGGGTGATACAGCTCCCTGTATCGGGCGAACCATACGGCATGGACACGTGCGGCCTCGCACGCCATCGCTCGCAGGTGTTGACGCTCGATCGCCTCGAAGTTCTCGAGCGCGCGCACGTCACGCACGTCGTAGCCGGCAGCAACCAGACGCCGACATACCTTCTCGAAGTAGTCGAGCCCTTCCGCCGACGCCCGCTCGAGGTAGGGCCCGCGCGGCACGCCTAACACGGGCCGGCCGGTCCCTCCCCGGCCGCGCGGGGCCCGGCTAGCGTCCCAGTCGTGCATCATCACGCTCGCGGCCGTCGCGGCGCCCGCCGCGTCCGTGGTCAGCAGGCCCACGTGGTCGAGCGAAGGCGCCAGCGGGATCACGCCCTGCCGCGATACGCGCTCGTAGCTCGGTTTCATTCCGACGACGCCGCAGAACGAGGCTGGACGGATGGTGGATCCAATGGTCTGGCTGCCCAACGCCAACGGACAGAACCCGGCCGCCACGGCCGCAGCCGATCCACTGCTCGACCCGCCGGGTGTGTGCGCGAGCCTGCGCGGATTGCGGGTCGACGCGGGCGCCCGGAACGCGAACTCCGTGGTGGCCGTCTTGCCGAGGATCAGCACGCCCGCGCGTCGCAGCGCCGTCACGCACGGCGCTTCCGCACCCGCCAGCGCCTCCGGAGGAAGTCGGCTGCCGGCGCGGGTCTCGAAGCCCTCGACACGGAAGATGTCCTTGACGCCCAACACGATACCGAAGAGTGGCGGCCGACCTGCCGCATCCGGATAGCGGGACAACAGCGCCGCCGCCTCGGCGCGCAAGCGGGCGAAACGGTCCGGCTCGGGCAGGAGCGCGTGGATCTCCGGCTCCTTCGCGGCGATCGTGGACTCGAGGCGATCCAAGTAATCCGAGAGCGCAAGCGCTTCGCCGCGCAACGCCGCCGCCAGCTCGCTCAGTCGCGGGCCAGCTTCAAGTCCGATCACGGGTCCTCTCGATGCGCGCGTCTATCCGGCATGACCATAAGGTTCCGCCTCGCCAACACGTCGCTAGCAAAGACGCTGGCTCGCCGGAGGCTACCCTGGCCTGCATGATCACGCAACCCGGCCTCCCTCGCGGTCGCACCTGACGGAACCGCGGCACAAAGCCTCGGCCAGGGGGTAGACACCGGCACAACCCTTCGACCGGAGAGGATGAAATGCCCTTGCCCGCATCACGCCGAGCCGCCTCGCGGTCCGGCAGCCTGGTAGCGCTTGCCGCCGTCACGCTGCTGGCAGCCTGTCTTCCTTTCGGCCGCCGCGACGGGCTGGCCGGCGGCGGAGGCCGGGACTACATCCGCATCGAGATCATCAACAACAATTTCAGCGACGCCACGCTGTGGGCGGTTGCCGAAGGTCGTAATCGAGAGCGCCTCGGCATCGTCACCGGAAAGCGGACGCAGAACTTCACCATGCGATGGGAGGTCCCGCGGCAACTTCAGATCGAGATCGATCTGCTCGCGGGTGAGCGCTGCCTGACCGAAGCCATGGTGGTCAATCCCGGCGACGAACTCCAGCTTCAGATCCAGGTGGAGATGAGGCGAGCGGTACAGACCATCGCGCGGGACCCCTCGGCGGGTCCGAATCTCGACGCGCCGCTGTGTGACTATCCTTAGCAGGTCGCAGCACTGGGGGCTGAGCCTGGCCGGGCCGCCAGCGCTTCTGCTCCTCGCCCTGGCCCGACCGCTCGCCGCTCAAGCCCCCGTTCCGATCGACACCGTGCGCTCGCGGCTCGCATTCTCCGTGCCGTTTGCGCGGGGCCTCGGCCGCTTCGCCGGCAGCTTCAAGGACTACGATGTTGCGATCCGTCACGATGAGCGCGACGTGTCGAAGTCGTCAGTGAGCGTGACGGTGCGAGCTGCGAGCATCGATACGGGATCAGACCTCACGAACGAGCAACTGCGCGGGCCCCGGTTCCTCGCCGTCGACCGCTACCCCGTGATCACCTTCACCGGCGATCACGTGCGGAAATGGGGTGAGGAATACCTCGTAGTCGGCGACCTCTCGATTCGGGGAATCACCCGTAAGGTCGCTATCCCGTTCAGGATCATCACAGCGGGCGCGACCGGTGGCGCGAGCCGCGTCCTCGGAGCCTCGACCCGAGCACCCGTGCAATGGCAGCCGTTCGCCGGCGGCTCCGGCTGGAGGCGGATGGCCCTCGAAACGATGCTG
>JACQVC010000045.1 GCA_016209995.1 Gemmatimonadota bacterium | reverse complement strand
GTTCCACCCACTGCTGGAGCGACTCGCCCACCTGACGGTTCTCCGCACCGACGATGTGGTGCGGCGATCCGACCGCGACGCTGAGGTAGAGCCGACGCGCGTTGATACCGAGCAGCAGGGTGATCGCGACCGCGGCCGCGAGTCCGCGGATGAAGCCACGGCGCACGATCGGCTGCTCGGCGCTCCGCTCGATCCCCAAGGCCGTCAGTCGGATGCCGCGCTGGGCGTAGTAGGCGAGCATGGGCACAATGAAAAGCTGCGTGCGCGGATCCACGGCGATGATGGCCGCGACCACGACGCTGGCCGCGGCGAGCGGACCGGCGGAAAGCAGCTCCCTGAGGTCCCGCCGGCGGCGGCGCCACACGATCCCACGGGGTCCCCACGCAAACGCACGTTTGCGTGGGGTGAGGATCCCGGCCACCACGAACGGCCACAGAAACCAGGGAATGCCGATCCCCAGCGCGCGGCCGTAGAAGACGAGGCGTGGCCAGATCGTGCGCCCCTGAGCGCCACCGCTCGCGCTAGGCGCCGCGCTTGGGGCCGGCGGGTCGGGCTGGCCTGCGCCGGGCTGTGTCGCGGCCGTCGCGTCCGCTGCCGGCGCGTCTGCGGCCGGCGCGCCCTCCGCCGGCGCTAAGCCCCAGTAAGGACTCAGCAGGCGCGTACCGGAGGCATCGAGCGAATAGAGGTTACGGAGGTAAGGGGTCTGATCATCGCCCCAGAGCATCCTCTCGATGATCAGCGCCGGATCGCCGGCGCCGGCTCCCTGCCCCTGGAGCCTCCCCGCGAGCTCGACGCGGACTCCGCGCCCGGTCAGCGTCCAGCCTCCCAGCACATCGTGAAGATAGAGCCAATACGGTGCGGCCACGGCGGCAAACGCAACGCCGAAGGCGACGACCGCCACGGCCAGCGACGCTCTGCGCTGCCGCACCGCGATCAGGGCGCCCGCCAGCCCGAGCAGTCCGGCGGGGATGATCGCTTCGGGCCTGGCCAGGTAAGCGAGCGAGAAGACGCATCCCGCCGGAAGCCAACGCCACAGTCTTTCCGAATCGATGGCCTTCAGGAAGAGCGCGATCCCCCCGAAGAGAAAGAGCTGGAGCACGGGTTCGGCGCCCACCCACAGATCCCAACGGATCCAGTAGGGCACCACGAACGGCGTGAGCGCCGGCATCACGGCGATCAGGGCGCACCCCAGGAGGGCAGCGCGGCGACCGGCGATGCGGTGAAAGATGCTCCAGCAGGGAATGACCAGCAGCCCGCCCGCAACGGCCGCGACGATCCGTCCGGACCAGACCAGGTCACCGAGCACGCGGCTCAAGCCTCCCGCGAGCACGGGGAAGAGCGGCGACAGCGCCACGTGGCGCAGGCCGCTCAGATGGTAGCCGTCGCCCGCCCAGAGGCTCCGACCCAGCAACAGGTAGAACCCCTCATCGTAGGCGATGTAATCGCCTCGCCCGAGGAACATGAGCAAGCGGAAGAGAACGGCGCCGGCGGCGAGGAGAACGAGCGGCCGGCCACGGGCCCACGCCAGAAGCGTCACCGGCGTGCCTCCGACGGACGCCCCGTCGTCACGGCTGGCACCCGCTGGGTACGCTCGGGAAACGCGTTTCTCGGCTGGCGAGCGAGCGGGCTCGACAGCAAACGCCGGAACTCGGAGCGCGGGATCCGACGCGCGCGCGCGACCTGACGGCGCCGGGCCAGCACCGCCCGCCCATTCCGCAGGAAGTCGCGCAGCGAGCGGACGCCCACCCGCAGCGGCACTCGCTCCCGGAGCGCGATGTACAGCGGCGCCACGAGCATGAGCGGGCCGAAGATCACGAGTCGCGCGAGCGGCATGTACTGGAAGAACAGGAAGAGCGAGTTCCGCAGCAAGAGATAGAATTTTCGCTCCGGCATGCGCCGAGCGGTCGCGGAGCCGCGGTGATAGATCACCGCGTCGGGCACGTACAGGCAGCGGTAGCCCGCCAGCTGGGCGCGGACGCCGAGATCCACGTCCTCGAGGTACGACTCGAAGCGCTCATCGAACAGCCCCACGTCCTGGAGCGCGCGCCGCCGGTACGCGGCCGCGCCCGCGCAGGCCGAAAGCACATATCGTGGGTGCGCGAACGGCGGACCGTCCGCCTGGCCGTGGCCGATCTGGGAAGCGATCAGCCCGAGCCGGTCCCCGGCCGAATCGATGCGCGTGCGATCGTGGAAGTCGAGCACCTTCGACGCACACGAGCCCACGTCGGGATGCGAATCCAGCGCCCGCACCAGCGCCTCGATCCAACCCGGGTCGGCCTCCGTGTCGTTGTTCATGAGAATGACGATCTCCGACTGCGATGCGCGGATGCCCGCGTTCACCGCGGCGGCGAATCCACGATTCTCCGGGAACGACACGAGGCGCACCTGCGGGTAGTCGCGCGCCAGCCGTTCGGCCGTTCCATCCCTCGAGCCGTTGTCCACCACGATGACGTGGAAGTCACGCCAGCTCTGGCGGCTGAGGGAATCCAGGGCGTGTACGAGCAGCTCGCCGCCATTCCACGTGGGAATGACAACGCTGACGCGAGCGTTATCGGTGCCTGGTGCGATGTCGGCCGCATCGCTCATGGGCTTCCGTCCGCGAGCCTCGCGGCCCGTCGCAGCGAATTCCATCCGGATTGGACCGCCAACCACGAGGCCATGAGCCAAAGGCCTACCAGCTCCCGCGCGAACCTGACGTAGGACATCCAGCCGAGCTGGCGTCGCGACATCGCCAGCGCGCGCCCTGCCAGCGCCCACGCCTGCTGCGGCGGTTCCCTGAACTCACCTCGCAGAGTCTTGAAGACCACCTGACCAGCCAGTCGCGCCTGCTCGACGGCCATGCGAGGGGTCGCCCAGGCCGGCAACTCTCCACTCCCCGCGAGCGAGTGCAGCACGTTCGCCATGTCCTCGTACCCGATCAGGCTGTCCGTGATTTGCGCGCTGGCACTCCCGTGATGCGTCCGGTACAGCGCCTGGAATTCGGAAATGTATCCCACCTTCCAGCCCGCCAGCTCCATGCGCAGCCACGCGTCCCAATCGAGGACATGACGCAGGTCGCTGCGGAAGAGCGCCCCCGTCGCCGGACACGCCTCGCGGCGCAGGACGACCGTGGGGCAATAGACAAAGTTCGCACGAACGTGCTGCGGAAAGAACTCCCGCGGCTCGAAGACGGTGGTGCGTTCGTACGGACGCGACATCCCGGTGCGCGTGCCCTGCTCATCAATGAACCAGCAGGCTCCGAGGCAAAAACCCATCCGCGGCTCCCGCTCGAGCAGCGTCAGGGCTCGCGCCAGCATGTGCGGCTCCAGCACGTCGTCGGCGTGCAGCAGAATCGCATACTCACCGGAGGACTGCTGCAGCGCCCGATTCCAGCTTGCCGCCATGGGCACCGTAGATTCGTAGCGAAGGTACTGAAACGCGCGGCCGCTGAGCTCAGCGACGATTCGCGGAGTGTCATCGGTCGATCCGTTGTCCACGACCACGACCTCGACCGCGACCGCGCAGTGCCGCCGCTGCTCGAGCGCGCTCTCCAGCGCCAGGCGCAGATACCGCGAGCCGTTATAGACCGGGATGACGATCGATGCGGTCAGAGTCGAAGTCATGACGGCGCGAGCACGAGACGCATCGAGAATCTCCAACTCCAGAAGCCTGGCAGGACCGCACTCACGCGGCGGACAACCGCTCGGACTTGGGCGACACCAGCGTGAAGGCCCAGGCGACGAGCACGATCACGGCGATCGCGCATCCCACCAGCGTGAACCTGGGGTCGCGGTAGGATAGCCAGCCCAGGCCCAGCGCGATCAGCAGGCCACCCAGCGCCAGCGGTCGCGTCGTCACCGGCGGGATTCCGTGCAGTCCCGCCCGCTTGCCGAGCCGCCAGGGCAGGAACCAGGCATTGGTCAGCGCCTGCGCGACGATCGTGCCCAGCGCCACTCCGGGCACGCCCCAGACACCGGCCCACCACAAGGAGAGTCCCAGGTTGGCCGCCGCCTCGAGCGCGTTGAGCAAAGCCATCGGCCGCAGATCGCCCGTCATCAACCACGCGCTCGCGTAGCTGTGAACAATCCCGTGCAGTAGCGGGATCAGCGCCAGGATGAACCACGTCGCATGACCGACGAAAGCATCCCGGCCCACCCACAGTGCCAGCAGTCCCGGTCCAAAGAAGACGAGCACGACCGTGAAGAAACCGCCCACGAACGCCGACAGGTCGGCGGACAGCGCCAGCGCTCGCCGCATCTGCACCTCGCGAGCGCCCCAGTAGTGCAGCGCAATGGTGGGTTGCAGACCGTCCGTGATCTGAAAGGTCAGCGTGGCGCAGAAGTACACGGCCTGGAACGCCACCGAGTAGAGGGCGACCGCATCCGGTCCCAGCACGTAGGCGATGACGAGGTTGTCGGTGCTGAAGATCACCAGCCCGCCGACCATCATCGTCAGATTCCACGGGCTCAAGCGCGCGAGATCGCCGGCCACGGCGCGCACCGCCGGCACGGACAGCTTCAAGGGGATGGCCCGCGCGGTGACCAGCCCGAACAGGCCGAGCGACAGCAGTGCGCTGAGAGCGCCGAACCGGGCCAGATTCACCAGGTCGCCGAGTGCGACGGCAGCCCCGATGTAGGCGATCGTGTCCAGGATGTGGCTGCCGGCCCGCAGCAAGTCCGCCGTCGGTTTGGCGTCGACACCCAGCAGCGCGGCATACAACACATCGGCCACGAGCCGGAAGCCGAGCCCGCCAGCGACGTAGTACAGCGCCAGGGTGAACTCCTGGCTCACGGCCGCGTCGACCTTGAAGAAGGCGACCAGCTCGTCGCCCCACGGCACGATCAGGAGCAGGAGCACCGCGGCCACGGTGAGCTGAAAGGCCGCGGTCAGCGTGACCGCCGTGCTCGCCCCGGTCACGTCTCGCGCGACCGTCGCCTTCGCGACGACGCGCGTGAGGCTCGGGCCGAGCCCCAGCCCTCCGATACCGACGTAGCTGGCCAGAGAGATGAGGATCGCCCACCAGCCGTACTGCGTGAGCCCCAGGGAATGCAGGATGATGGGGATACGGATGATGGCGGCCACGCCGGCCACGAGCATCACGACGTATCCGGAGGCGACGCTGCGCGCGGTCCGCGCGCGCGCGACCCTGTCGAGCACGGCTCGCATCCTGGCGGGCGCCCGGTCGAGGATGGTCCTAGCCACGCGGCTTCCAGGAGCCAGTGTCAGCCTGCCATTGTCTGCGGAAGCGCTCGAGCGACCGGTCGAGCGAGAGCGCCGGCCGACCCAGGAAGCGCTCCAGCTTCGCGGTCGTCAGACCGCCCTGGAGCGGACGCGCCGCGCGCTGTCCGGTCTCCGCAGTCGGGACCGGGACGATCAGGCTCGTATCCAGATCCATGGCTTGCGCCAGGGCGCCCCCCAGCTGTGCGCGCGTGACGCGGTCACGGCCCACCACGTTGAACACCCCGGTCGCGCTCGCCGTCACCAGCTCGACCGCGGTTTCCGCGAGGTCGTCGGCCAGCGTCGGGTTACACCACTGATCGTTCGGGACGCGCAGCGAGCGTCCGCCCGTGAGGTTCGACCAGACCTGCATCGCGAAGTTCAGCGACCCCGGCTGCCAG
>JACQVC010000044.1 GCA_016209995.1 Gemmatimonadota bacterium | reverse complement strand
CCTCATCCCCTCCCCTTCGCTGACCTTCGCTCCGCTACGGTTGCGTGGGGACCCCGGTCCCTACCCCACGCAAACGTGTCGTTTGCGTGGGGGCCCCGGTCCGCGTGAAACATGTAGTTTGCTGGTCAGCGCCGCTACAGCTTGGGGCGGACCCGCGCGTTCCCGGCGTTGAGCACGAGGACGGTTGGCTCGCCGCCCACCTGGATGGGAATGTTCCAATAAAGCTCGTGGAACGGCAGTTCCGTGCGTGCGTGCACCCACCACTCTCCCCTGGGAAGCGAGAAGCTGGCCGCGCCCTGAGCGTCCGTCGTGTCCGTGTACTCCTGGCGTCCGAGCTGATCGAGCCGGTTCCCGATCACCGTATTGACGTCCGCGAAGGCCTCATCGGCCCACTGCTCGCGGAGCAGCCGCAATTGCTCCGCCTGCGTGATGAAACCTCTCTGCAGCGAGTCGAACTCCTGGAAGGCCTGATTCATGCGGCGTTCCACCCCCTGGTAGCGACCGTCGAGCTCCTGGAACTCCCGGAACAGCTCGCGGTACCTCGCCTCCGCGCGGTTGAGCCCCTCCATCTCGCGCGTAATGGATTGCATGCGATCGCGCATGGCGTTCCACTCGGCTTCCGCCGCGCGCCACGTCTCCTGGGCCGCAGCCACCTGGTTCTGCAGCGCGAGCAGGGAGTCTGGGACTGGCGGTTCCGGGGTGGCCGCCGCCCGCGTCAACGAGTCGAACACAATGTCCCGATCATAAGGCAGCAGACGGACGACCATCCCGGTGATAGGCCGGTTCACCGTATCCCCCGTCTCCGGGTCAGGGACGCGGAGCTGGGCCTGGACGACGACATCCCCACTACACGCGCTGAGGGCCGCAATCGCCACGGCCACGAGCGGGAGAGTTCGACGCTTCATGACAGACGCCTTCGGTAATGTCACGACGAGCGTAGCGTTCGAGCCAGGAAAACCGCCCGAAGCTACAGCGTAAGGCGGCGTCCTTCAATCCCTTGGCGCGGGACGTCCGAGAGGCGCTACCTCGAGAGGTTGGGCCCGTAGATCAGGACGGCGGGTTGCCCGAGCGTACGGACGGCCGCTGTGAGCATCGCGGGTGTGAGGGCGCGTAGCTCGTCCAGCGGGTCGGACGCACGGCCCGCACGCATCAGCCCTTCAGCGCGCGCCTGAGCCATGTTCTCGGGCGACGCGAGCTGCAGAGAGAGCGCCGACCGGTAGCTCCCCAGTGCGGCCTGGAAGACGGGCGGTGACAGATCCGCCGCACCCAGGCGCTCGATCGTGTCGAGAATGCGGCGCTCCCAAGGCTCCGCTGCTTCGGGTGCCACCGCTGCACGCACGACGAGGATGTCGCCGACGGGGCCCGGCTCGATCCGAGCGACAGCCTCGAAGAGGGCCGGGTCGCGGGGGATCATATTCCATTCGGCTTCGAGGTAGTGAGCCAGAAGGCCACGGGCGAGCGCCGGCGTCGCCGGGTTGAGCGGATACGCCGTGGCGACCCAGGTGCTGGTTACCTCGCGGGTGAGCGCGACGCGCCCGGGCCGGACTCCGGCAACCGCGGTTCTAGCGGCAGCGGGCCGTGTGGGCGCCGGCATGACGAGCGCCTCGACCTCGGCGCGCTCGACCGGACCGACGACCGCTGTCGTGGCCTGCTCTGGGCGGAACCGTCCGGAGAATCGCTCTTGCACTCGCGTCGCGCTCAAGCGCTCGACCGTTTCCAGGAGTCCGGCCGGCGGGCGAGCCCAGGCGTGCTCGGAGCCGAAGAAGGCTCGGAACGCCTCGTTCTCGACCTCGGCTGGGGGCGCATGCGCTTCGGCCGCCAGTCGGCTCAGGAGCGTCGCGCGTGCGGCCGCGACGTGCGGGGCAGGGATCTCCGGCCCGTAAAAGATGCTGGTAAGGGCCTGGTATGCGGGTACCCAAGCGTCGCTGGGCGCGAGCAGCGAGAACCATACGGCTTCGCGCGTCACCTGAGCGAGGAACGCGGCGCGCGCACTCGCAGCTGCCTCAGCCGAGCGCGCGATCGCGTCCGCCATGACGTACGTGAGTCCTTCCTCGCCGCGTGGATCGTCGGCGGCGCCGCCCGGGAACCCTACGACCACGGCCACGATCGGCGACGAGGGCCAGGTACTCACGGCCAGCCCGCCGGTCCAGCTCTGCGGCGGCGAGGCCGCAACCGCCTGCAATGCGAGCGCGAAACCCAGGAGCGCCGCGCCGCTCATGGCCGTATGTCGGCACGCAGCGGCGGCTGGTTCGCCAGCGCGGCCAGGAACGAGCGCATCATCTCGGCGTCCACGCGCTGGAGCTCGCCCATCAGTCGCTCCGCGGCGGAGGGATCGCCCGTGACGTCGAACTGCCGCCCCAGGAGCGCGGCGAGCCCCCACGGCGTGCGGGCACCGAGCAGGATCTCGCGACGAACTGCGCTCGCGGCAGAGGTAACGCCAGCCGCCAGCAGGTCGCCGCGCAACCGTGAGAGCAGGCCGTCGATGGTGCGCAGCATGCGCGGCTCTGCGGCCGGGTACGCAGCCCCGCGGATCGCGATCGCCACCCGTTCCTCGAGCCACCACATATCCACGCGGGGTGCTTCCACGGCTGCGTCGTCCACCAGCGCGCTGGCGAGCAGCCGAGCGGTCACCACGGCCGGGGCGTAGGACTCGGCGGCCGCGACGTACGCGACTGCATGCCAGGTCCGCAGAGTCTCAGGGCGATGGGGGGTGGGGGGCGCTCCCACTCCGCCGGCGCTCGTCGTGGCGAGGAGGTTTGGCGAGGCAGCAGGTGCGCCCAGCCCATCCAGAGCGGCCAGCACCGCCTCGACCGGCACGTCCGCGACGATCGTGACGCGGATGGAGTCCCGGCGGAAGGCATGACGCCAGAAATCCTCGAGCTGCACGGGCGTGAGAGCGGCGACCATGGTTCCCACGGTCGGGCCCCAGCCCCGCGTCGGCGCGAGCTGCCGCTGCAGCTCGGCATAGAGCGCCTCGGCGGGTACTTCTTCGGTACGCTCGATTTCTGCGAGCGCTGCAACCCGGGCGTCTTCGAGAGCGATGACTCCGACTTCCGGCCGACCCGCCGCGAGGCGGACCAGCCAGACCAGGTGCTCGAAGTCGGCGACGGCGCCACGCACGGAATAAACCAGACGATCCAGCGTCCTTTCTGCGTCGACTTCCGCGCCCAGCGTCGCGGCGTTTCCTCGCAGGCGCGCGAGCGTCGCGTGCTGGTGCACCAGCGCGCCGGCGGCCGCCGCGTCGCCCTCCGATATGGGCACGGAGACCCGGACAGCGGCCCCCGGAGAGCCCGCGGCCCGGACCAAGAGGATGCGCGGGCCGCCCTCCAGGTCGAAGACCGTATCGGGCCGCAGCGCCTGAAGAGGGACGACCGCTAGCGAGACCGTGAGAAACGCAATGAGCATCGAGGACAGTGATCGCCTGGCATCATCATGAACTGGGTCCCGAAATACGGCGACCGGCTGGAGGCTCTTGACCGATCGCGTTCGCCTTCGGTTGCTAACCTATTAGACGCCGGACTCGCTCACCACTGGAAGGGAGCAGCTCATTCTCTGGTGTCTTGATCGGCTCACTAGCTAGATGAGTGGGCGCTCAGAAGCTTTGGTACGGAGGTGTGATTCAGGACGGTGATTCGGGACGCTGGAAGGGAGCTTTTCAGCGACCTGCTAGAAGGGAATGGCCCCCGTGATCACGTACTGGAGTGGATCGACGGCCCTGCCGCCCACCAGCACCTCGTAGTGCAGGTTCGGCCCCGTCGCCATCCCGGTTCTTCCGACGTGCGCGATCGGCGTCCCGCGCTCCACGATCTCACCCGGGCGAGCCAGCGTTCGGGACGCGTGGGCGTAGCGGGTCACGTGCCCGTACCCGTGATTCAGCTCGACCATGAGCCCGTAACCCGGGCGCCGGCCGACGAAGGTCACCCGTCCCTTGGCCGCTGCCAGAATCGGCGTGCCTTCGGGCGCCGAGATGTCGATCCCCTCGTGCGGCAGCGCCTCGTGCAAGATCGGGTGGCGCCTGGCGTGTGAGTAGCGACTGGTCAGGAGACCGGCGGCGGGGAAGATGGACGGCGTGGACTCGAGACGATCCCGGTTGGCAAGCATGCTGTCGGTGGCCTCGGAAATGCTCTCGGAAAGCAGGCGCGCTCGCCGCGCCAGCGCGTTGACGTCATAGCTGATCGCGAAGACCTTGGCGCTCGCCTCCGGGTCGAGCGATACCAGGTCGCCCGCCGCCCAGAGATCCGTGCCCGGCCCGCCGATTCCCGCTTGCAGCACGTCCTCATCGAGCGAGGCGAGACCCGCGAGCATGCGGTAGCGATTGTCCTTCGCCGACAGCTCGGCCAGGTTTCCCTCGACTTGCTCGACCCTTGCTCGCATCTCGTCGAGGGCGACGTTCAGGACCCCCTTCTCCTTCTCGAGCCGCTCGGCCCGCAAACGCTGGCTTTCGCGCGACGCGACCGAGACGGCCAGTCCGGCAGCCAGCACGAGCAGCACAGCGACCGCGCCCGCGCACAGGCGCAGCACACGCACCGGAACGGTATACTGGCGGATACCCGGATGACCGCCCGAAATGACGATGAGCGTGCATTTATCTCGCAGCATGCGAGCGGTGCGTCCCCGGTTATCGTCCGACAATAGGCCCCACCACCCCTAGGAAGAGGCGCGGCGACGGGGCCGGAACCCAGTGGTACCTACACAGGCAGGGAACAGAAAAACCCAATGCTATCTTAAGGATAAGGAAGTCCGCTGCGACCTGTCAAGCAAAAAAACGGACGGGGCCGTCGTACTGGAAACACAGGTCGCGGCGCCCATTTCGGCGTATGTTCGGCTTCCCGGGCGTCTCCCGACCCCCTACGCGCTGCCCGCCACTCTGGCTTCCGGTCGGGGGAAGAGCACCGGCCCTTTCTGTACGCTGCGCCCGCCCACCTGGATGTTTTCCAGGTCGGGCAGCCGCGGCACGTCCGCGAAGCCGAAGCGCGCAGCCAGGTCGGCCATCTTTCGGGGCATGAACGGACAGAGCAGCGCGGCGAGCACGACGAGCGTGCGGGCGAGCGTCGCGAGCGTATCGTCCAGCTCGGCGGCACGG
>JACQVC010000337.1 GCA_016209995.1 Gemmatimonadota bacterium | reverse complement strand
TCTCAGGGTGGTCGGTGGGCGGGCGCTCGGGGTTGACGTCCTCCTTGCCGCCGGAATATACTAACCTGCTTTGCCGGGGGACGCGTGTGTGTGCGTGGACCCGGGCCGCTACCTGCCGGAACTGACGTTCGCAAGTCCCGAAAGATCGACTGCCATGGGGAAGCCGACATATCGTCCGCGCAACCGGAAGCGCGTGAACAAGCACGGGTTCCGTGCCCGCATGCAGAGGAAGGGCGGAAGGAAAACGCTCTCGCGCCGGCGCCGTAAGGGCCGCCGCCGTCTCGTGGTGCGGATCGGCTCGAAGTAGAGAGCCGTGGACGGGGCGCACCCGCAGGGGAGAGCGCCGGGCCGGTATCGTCTGCCTTGCTCTGCGCGGATTCGGCGGACGAGCGAGATTCGCAACCTGTTGAGGCGGGGGAAGCGGCGGAAGACGCCCCACCTGGACGTCTTCTCCGAGGCTTCCCCCGTCTCGCTTCCCCGGCTGGCGTTGGTCGTCCCGCGACACGGCCGCCGCATCGTCGCCAGGAATCGCTTGCGGCGCCGGCTGCGAGAGATCGCGCGCTACGAGCTGATGCCCCGTCTGCGCGAGGAGGGCCACGCAGAAGACGTGCTGCTCCGAGCGACGGCGGCCGCTTACTCCGCAACCGTACACGAGCTGAGGGCCGAGATCCGCGATCTCGCCACAGAGCTATGCTCCGGAAGACCATCATCACGCTGATTCGAGGATACCAGGTGGCGATCTCACCCTGGACGCCGCCCGTCTGTCGCTACGTTCCCTCTTGCTCGGCCTACGCGCTCGAGGCCGTCGCGCGCCACGGCGCGGGCAAGGGGATCTGGCTCGGAGTGCGACGGCTGCTGCGCTGCCACCCCTTCGGAGGACGCGGATACGATCCGGTCCCTGAGTAGGGATCCGGGCCTCGCGCCGAAGTATGGAACTGCGCTTTCTGCTCGCGATCGTGCTCATGATCGCGGTCATCGTCGTCACGAACTTCCTCTTCCCCCCGGTTGCGGCGCCGCCCCCTGCGACCGTCGCGGACAGCAGCGTCCGCGCGGGCGCTGACACGGTGGGAGTGGGGGTGGGGGCGGCGGCGCCCAGGGTCGAAGGCGTCGCGCCCGCCGGACCAGCGGGCGAGGCGCCGCCGCCCGGCGAGGCCGCGGCCCCTGAGGTGTCCCGCATCGCTGGAGCGCGTGAGCCGGCCGCTGCGGGCCTCGCGAAGGCGGAGCCGGGCGGCGAAGAGGTGGCCGTCGCAACGCCGCTCTATCGCTTTGTCTTCGACACCCGTGGCGCCGCCCTCGTCTCGGCCGAGCTCCTCAGCTTTCGCTCCTTCCAGCGCCCGGGCCCCGTTCAGCTGGTCGTCGACGGCGCACGGACGATCCTGGCCCAGCGCATCCTCGTCGGCACGGACACCATCGACCTCACGGGTGTGGTATACGAGGCCGACCCCAGCGGCGTGACCCTGCAGCCCGGCGACAGCGCAGCCGCGCTTCGCTTCACCTATGCGCATCCGACGGCGCCGTTCGGCCTCGAGCTGAGCTACGGCTTCCGCTCCGACTCCTACGTAGTCTCGGTCTCCGGCCGCGTGCTGGGTCTGGACCGCGGCGTGCTGCTCACCGATCTCGGGCCGGGTCCGGCCTACAACGAGGCCCGCGAACAAGACGATGCCGGGCTGCTGGCCTACGTCGTGAACCACCGCCAGAGCGGCGTGCGCTCGACCCCGCTCCGCAACGTCCTGGGCGTGGAGCTTGCCGAAGGACCGTTCTACTGGGCCGCCCTCAAGTCGAAGTACTTCGTGATCGGCATTGTCGCGGGTGAATCGCCGGAGACCGAAGCGCACCTCGGTGGACTCATTGCCCACGGTCGAGCGCAAGAGGGGAGGGCCGACATCACGGTCACCCAACCGCTGCGGCCCGATGGAAGTTTCGCTTACCGACTCTTCCTGGGACCGCAGGACTACGCCGGCATGTCGGCCGTCGGCCGTGACTTCGAGGAGGTCAATCCGTACGGCTGGCGCGTCTTCCGGCCGATCATCCGCCCCTTCGTCGCCATCATCACCGCCGTCCTCATCTACATGCACCAGACGCTCACCCTGTCGTACGGGTGGGTGCTCATCCTCTTCGGAATACTCCTGCGCGTGCTACTCTGGCCGCTCAATCAGAAAGCGATGCGCGCCCAGATGAAGAACATGGCGGTCCAGCCGCTCCTCAAGGAGATCCAGGACAAGTACAAGAACAACCCCGAGAAGCTGCAGCAGGAGATGCTCAAGCTGTACAAGGAGCACGGCTTCAATCCCATGGCCGGGTGCCTGCCCATGCTCCTTCCCTGGCCCATGCTCATCGCGCTGTTCTTCGTGTTCCAGAACACGATCGAGTTCCGCGGCGTCGGCTTCCTCTGGATCCCGGACCTCTCGCGGGCGGACCCGACTTTCATACTCCCCATCTTCATGGGCCTCTCCATGCTCGTGCTGCAGTGGATCGGCATGCGAGGCATTCAGCAGACCAACCCGCAGATGAAGATGATGATGTGGCTCATGCCCATCTTCCTCACCTTCATCTTCCTCAACCTGGCCTCGGGGCTCAACCTCTATTACGCCACCTCCAACGTGGCCAGCCTGCCGCAGCAGTACTTGATTGCGAAGGAGCGAGCCAAGGTGCAGAAGCCGCGGGGAGCGTAGGCGATTCGCGATTACCTGCGAAGTGGAGGAGGCCCTCTCCTTGGCACCCTGCCTGCCCAGAGACTAGCAGATCGCCACAGCGAGCGCGGACCTTGCGCCGTAACGCATTGTGCAGATATAACTTAACGTATAGATCAAGATGCATAGATCAAGCGATCACCGAGTGTGAGACGATGGCAGACGTTCGCGACTCGGACGATGAGCTTCAGTATGGCTACCGGGTTACCGGCGTCGTGCAGGGCGTCGGCTTCCGCTTCTGGACGTGCCGGGTGGCCCACCAGCTGGGAATTCGTGGGACGGTGCGCAACTGCGCGGACGGCTCCGTCGAGGTGCTGGCCGTCGGCAACGCCGGCGCTCTGCGGGACTTCGAGGCTCGGCTGCGCCAGGGTCCGCCTGGCTCAACGGTGCGTGCCGTGGAGCACTTCGACCCAGGTAACATATTGCCCTATAACGATTTTAGCGTAGTGCACTGAGCGGCCCGAAGCCGGCGAACGTTCCCCTGGGGTAACGGTAATACTTGACACGCAAGACATGGTGACGGCAAGCCTCGCGCGCGAGTTCGTGTGAACTACCCAGGAAG
>JACQVC010000336.1 GCA_016209995.1 Gemmatimonadota bacterium | reverse complement strand
GGATTCGAATCGCAGGAAATCCACGACATCCCGCGCAGCTGTGCGCGTGAGCCGATCCTCACCGTAGTCCCGAACCACTCGCGGGTAAGCGTTGCGGCGACTCCTGAAGCGGCTATACACGACGGTGAGTCCCTCGAGCACCACCGGGTCCGGTTCGAGCTGGATCCGTATCGGTCTCGGAGGTGCCGTGACTCTGACCGGCACATACAGGCTCTTGTACCCCAGGCGCTCAGCCAGGAGGAGGTACGAGCCGGTGCGAACGCGTGGGAGCCGAAAGGCGCCGCGAGCGTCGGCTGCGGCGCGGTTTCTTTCGCCCCTTAGCCCGAGGGAGGCCCAGGAGAGGCCAGCCCCCGTGCTCGCATCGAGGACTACACCCGTCAGCGTAACGCTGGCGCTGCCCGTGACAGTCAACCCGGGGAGCTCGATGGGATTCGGCTCCAAACGGACTTCCAGAGGCGTCATGGGGGTGGTCACCGTCACGGGCATCAGGAGGTCCTGGTAGCCAAATGCCTGGACGAGGAGGAGCCGGTGACCTGTAGGCACAGCAGCGAGGCTGAAGGCGCCGAGCGAGTCGGTCGCCGTCCGCAGGGCTCCATTGACCAGAGATACCGAGGCGGTGGGCGCGGCGCGTCCGGTCACTGCGTCCAATACAGTGCCCTGGACGGTGACTCTGGAGGTGTCGCCAGGCGTCTGGGCGAGGATCGGTGAGCCGGCAGGGAACAGGATGAGCGAGCAAGCGACGGCAGCCAACAGCCGGGGTCTGGACGCCATCAACCATCGGAGGAACGCTCTCATCTCACCTTCCTCCGTCTGTGCCGCCTCGCTCACCGCGCAGTCTCAACGCTAGGACACCACAAGGCTTCTGTCCACCAAGCAGAGCAGGTGGGCTTCCCACGGCAGGCAACCGGATCCGACGGTCGTGGCATCCGAGGCACCGACGGGAGGACGGTGCATAGAGCCTGAACGGGGTGGCGACCCATTCGGCCATTGCGTGTTCTTCATTGGCTTTCCACTCTTGCGTAGCCTCGTGGTGCTGCCGTGACCCGGTGGGCCCGTCAGCGGCGGCTGGGGATCTCGCGTGGCCTATCCGCGTGTGCACGCGTGATCGAACAAACGACCAGGACTCCGCCATGAAACGTGTCCTCGTGGTCGTCTCGGTATTGGCGGTGCTGGGAGTCCTCGGCACCGGGGTCTACGTGCGGGTCCGTCCCACGGCGGACGATGATTCCACGAGCACATCCGCCGCCGCCGCCGCCATTTCCGCCGCCGCCGCCGAAGGTTTTGCCACAGACGTCGCCATCCCCGTAGAAGGCGCTGCCGTCACTCGCGACACGTTGGTTCTGAGTGTAACCGCCGCGGGGCAAGCCGAAGCGTGGCGCCGCACCATCACGACGGCCGAGGTCGCCGGGCGAGTGATGCGCCTAGGAGTTCGGGAGAGCGATGCGGTCACGCAGGGGCAGATGCTCGTTTCCCTCGACACGGCAGAGTATGCGTTGGCCGTGGCCAAGGCGCAGAGCGCGCTGCGGGCGGCCGAGGCGAATTTCCTCGAGCGCACCCTTTTCGACGATCAGATTACGGATCCGCAGGTTCGCGAGCAGCGTAGGCGGCTGGCGCGGTCATTGGTGGGCCTGGATGCGGCGGAGGTCGCCCTGCGGGAAGCGGAGCTCAACCTGGCGCGAACGCGCGTGCTGGCGCCGTTCGACGGGCGGGTGGCAAACCTGAAGGTCGTGGAAGGCCAGCGAGTGACGGCAGGGCAGGAGCTGTTCGAGGTCGTCGATTCCGATCCAGTCAAGGTCGAGGTGCAGGTTCTCGAGGGTGAGATCGGATATCTGGCGCCGGGCCGGTCGGGCTCCGTGAGCTTCGCGGCGTTTCCGGGCGAGAGCTTCGCGGGCCGTATCGAGACGATGAACCCGGTGGTCGATCCGCAAACGCGAACCGCGCGCGTAACGATTCTGCTGCCGAACGCGGCAGGTCGTATCCGGCCGGGAATGTATGCGCGGGTGGCGCTGGCCGCGCAGCGTTTCCCGGACCGAATTCTGGTGCCTCGCGCAGCGATCCTCGAGCGCGACCGCCGCACGATGCTTTTCGTCTACCAGGGGGACGAGCGGCAAGGCCTGGCGAAATGGCGGTACGTCACGACGGGGTTGGGAAACGAGACGCTGGTCGAGATCGTGCAGAGCGAGGAGACCGAGATGGTGCAGCCGGGTGAGATCGTGCTCGTGGATGGACATTACACCCTGGTGCACGATGCCGTCGTCCGGCTGGCGGAGAACGTGCTGCGCGAAGGTGGGAGACCGCAATGAGAAGAATGATTGTGCCCCTACTGGTCCTCGGGCTCACCGTCGCGGTCGACGCCACGATCGCCGTCGGCAGGCTGTGCGCCCAAGGGCGTGACACCCTGCGGCTCACGCTCGCCGATGCGCTGCGGATCGCGGAAGGGAGCAACCCGACCTACCGCCGAGCCACAAATAACACGCTCCTGAACGGAGTGGAGATGCGCACGACGTGGCTACGCGAACTGTTGCCCACCGCTACTCTCACGCTTAACACGAACTACACGGGTAACTTGCAGCGAAACGTGCTCGACAATTTCGGCAACCCGCTCGCCAACCCCGATGCCGAGTGGGTCTACTTCTCGCGCACGAGCCAGAACCTCAACCTCTCCTGGAGGTTCCGCGGGCCGTCGCTCCTGCAGGAGCACCGCCGTCAGTCGCTGGTCAACGAGGGTCGCGACGTTGCCCAAGGTCGAGCGTTTACCCAGGTGCAGGGCGACGTACAGCTCCGTTACATGAATGGGCTCGAGCAGCGGGAGCTCATGGAGTCCGAGGCCGAGCTGCTGGAGTCCCGTCGCATCGACCTCGACGTGGCGCAGCGTCTCTTCTCGCTGGCCAGCAAGACGCGCGTCGACGTCCTGAACGCGGAGTTGGCAGTCGAGCAGCAGGCGCTGCGACTTCAGCAGCAACGCGCAGCGTACGAGACGGCGCTCCTGGAGCTCGGGGCGGCGCTCGGCGCCGGGAACGAGCGGCCGATCGAGCTGGTCGAGGGGGCGCTCCCGATCTTCGATCCCTCGGGTATCGACGTGGACGGCCTGGTCGCGCGGGCGCTGGACGTGAATCCGCGGCTCGTTGAGGCGCGGGTCGCGGTGGAAACGGCGGGCACCGGATTGGCGCAGGAGAGGAGCGCATGGTGGCCTGAGATCGGGATGGGCCTCAACGTCTATCGACGCGCTCAGGCTACGGAGACGCGGGCGCTATTCGATCCCGCGCTCGACCAGGACCTCGAGAGCAACTTCTTCGTCAGCCTCTCGCTGCCGATTCTCAGCGATTTCTTCGGCGCGAGCGAGAGGCGACAGCAGTCCACGGTGGCGCTCCGGAACGAGCGGGAGACCGAGCGGGAGCTGCGCCTCGAGGTCGAGAGAACCGTTCGCACCGGCGTCCTGGCGCTCCACAACCAGTGGGAGTCCCTGCGCCTCGCCGAGCGCTCGAGGGAGATCGCGGAGGAAGCGCTGCAACTGGCGCGCGAGCAGTACCGCCTCGGCACACGCAGCTTCGAGGAGCTGCGGGCCACCTTCGACAGAGAGGCCGATACTCGCCGCCAGGTCATCATGGCGCGCCACGCGTTCGTGGAAGCCCTGCTGCAGCTCGAACAGGCAGTGGGCGCACCGGCTCGGACGCCCTAGCCACCATCGCCACAGGGCCTACCCATGTCCGTCCCCGCCGCGTGCATCCGTCGTCCCGTCGCCGTGGCGATGCTCGTGCTGAGCGTCATTCTGCTGGGCGGCATCTCGTTCGTTCGCCTGCCGATCGATCTGCTCCCCGACATCAGCTATCCTCGCCTGGTCGTTTATACGAGTTATCCGAACGTCGCGCCCTCCGAGATCGAGCGTCTGATCACGGAGCGAGTCGAGGAGGTGAGCGCGGCGATTCCGGGCGTCGAGCGCGTGTCCAGCGTGTCACGCGATGGCCTGAGCCTGGTGACGCTGCGTTTCACGTGGGGCACCGACATGGACTTCGCGATGCTCGGGCTGCGCGAGGCGTTGGACAACGTGCGCAGTGCTTTGCCCGAGCTGGCGTCGCGACCGCAGATCCTGCGCGTCGATCCCGAGGCCGAGCCGATCCTGGTGCTGAGCGTGGCCGGCGGGGGTGACCTGTGGCGCACCAAGGAGTTGGCCGAGGTGGTGTTCAAGCGGCGGCTCGAGCAGCTCGACGGGGTGGCGGAGGCGGCTGTAGCCGGCGGGCTCGAGCGCGAGATCCAGGTCGAGTTGGATCCTCGCCTGGTCGAGGCGTATGGGCTGACGCTGGAAGAGATCTCGCTCGCGCTGGCACAGGCCAACGTCAGCTCCCCAGGTGGCACGATCCTCCGGGGGCGTTACCGGTATCCACTGCGCACGCTGGGTGAGATTCAGACGGTGCCGGAGATCGGAGACGTGGTGGTGGGGCGGCAGCGCCAGAACGGCGGTACGGGCGGTGGTGGGGGTGCCTTGCCAGCGGCCTCCGGGAGCAACGCAACGCCGGCGGATGGCGGCTCCTCAGCCGCCGGCGAGGGGGCGTTTCGGCTCGTCCGCCTGCGCGATGTGGCCACGGTCACGGACGGCTTTGCCGAGCGCGAGGCGACGGCGAGGTACAATGGTCACGAATCGGTCGGCCTGCTGGTCTTCAAGGAGGCGGGCGCCAATACGGTGGCGGTCGCGCGGGACGTCGGCGTCGTGCTGGAGCAACTGCGCGTCGAGCACCCGGATGTGACAGTCGACGTGGCGTCCAGCCAGGCGACGTTCATCTCGCAGGCGATCAGCAACGTCCTGCAGGCGCTCGTGATCGGAGGTCTACTCGCCTTCCTGGTGCTCTTTCTCTTCCTGCGGGACGCCCGCTACCCGGTAGCGGTAGCGCTGTCCATCCCGATTTCGGTCATCGCGACGTTCGCGTTGCTGGATGCGTCCGGCGTGTCCATGAACATCATGAGTCTGGGCGGCCTCGCGCTGGGCGTGGGCATGCTCGTGGACAATTCGGTCGTCGTGCTCGAGAACATCTTCCGGCACCGGGAACTGGGTGTGCGTGGCGCGCTTGCGGCGGCGCGGGGCGCCGAAGAGGTGCAGGGGGCCGTGACGGCGGCCACGCTCACGACCATTGCCGTGTTCGCGCCGCTGATCTACGTGCGTGGCGCGGCGGGCGAGCTATTCACGGACTTGTCCCTGGCGGTCGCGTTCTCACTGCTGGTGAGCATCGGCGCGGCCCTCACGCTGCTGCCTGTGCTCGCGGCCCGGTGGACGGGGGAGGGTGACGCGGGGGAGACGGCGGTCGGCCCGGGCCCCCGCAGCGTGGGGCGGCGCCTCGGCCGGGTCGTGGCCACGCTCTTCCGTCCGATCTTCGACGGATTCGACGGGTGGATGAAGGCATTCGCGACCTGGTACGGCGGCGTGCTGGTCTGGGCGCTCGACCATCGCCTGCGGGTTCTGACTCTGTCCGGTGTGGTTCTCGCCGCGGCTTTGGCTCTGGCGTTGACGCTCGAGCGCAACATGCTGCCCAACGTGGATCAGGGGATGTTCACGCTTCGCCTGGAGCTGCCGGAGGGCACGGCGCTGGATGCCACGACGGAAACAGCGGCGGACTTCGAGCAGATACTCCTCGCGGATGGCGACGTGGAGGCCGTTTTCACTCGTGTCGGCCGCGATCCTCGTGCCGCAACGTCCGGAGATGAGGTGGCCGGGCTGCACACGGCGGTGCTGGATGTGCGGGTGAAGCCGGATGCCAGCACGGACGACGTGGTCGAGCGCGCGCGTGAGCGAGGAAGTCGCTCTCCGGCCGCCACGCTTAGCTTCGAGACCGGACGGGCATCCGCGCTCGGGGCGATCCTGGGCGGCGGCGAAGCGGACATCGCCGTGCGTCTGCGGAGCGAAGACCTGGACGCTGCGTTCAGCTACGCGCAAACGCTGGAGGCCAAGCTGGCCGCGCTCCCGATGCTCGGGAACGTCCAGCTCGCTCAGGAGGGCGGCCAGCCGCAGATCCAGGTCGAGATCGACCGCGACCAGGCCGCCGCCTACCGGATCGAACCTCGTGAAATCGCCGACGCGATTCAGGGCTCGATGCGCGGCCGATTGGCTACGGAGTTTGTGGACTTCGACCGCAAGATCGCGGTCATCGTTCGGCTCCCCAACGATCAGCGCTACTCGCTCGAGACACTGTCGGAGCTGAGGGTTCGCGGTGTGCCGCTCCGTGGCCTAATCCACGTGCAGGCCGGGACCGGGCCGGCCGAGATTCGACGCGAAGACCAGGGGCGCGTCGTGCTGGTGTACGCGGACGTGATCTCGGGAGGGCTGGACGGCGCGATCCGCGCGATCGATAACCGCCTGGCCGCCTCGCCGCCACCCCGCGGCGTCCGGGCCGAGGTCGGCGGCGAGAACGAAGAGATGCGTCGCTCCTTCCGTGACCTCGCCTTCGCCTTCGGGCTGGCCATTCTCCTAGTCTACATGATCCTTGCCGCGCAGTTCGAGTCGCTCGTCCAGCCGCTGATCATCCTGACGGCTGTACCGATGGCCGTCGTGGGTGCGGTTGGGGCGCTGGCGCTCACGGGCGAGGGGCTGAACACGATGAGCCTGATCGGCGTCGTGATCCTGGTGGGCATCGTCGACAACGATGCGGTCGTGAAGGTCGACTACATCAATCAGGTGCGGGCGCGAGGCGTGCCGCTGCGTGAAGCGATCATCGAGGCCGGGCACGTGCGCTTGCGTCCCATTCTGATCACGACGGTCACGACCGTGCTCGGAGTCATCCCCATGGCGCTGGGGCTTGGCGCGGGCGGCGAGCTGCGCGCTCCCCTCGCCATCGCGCTGATCGGCGGCCTCACCGTAGCCACGGCGCTCACGCTGATCGTAGTGCCAGTCGTTTACTACCTGGCGGAGAGTGCGAGGGAGGTGTTGCGAGGATCGCCTGTGCGGGGCGTCGTGGCGGCGGGAGAGTGAGATCGAGAATGGAGCCCGTGCAGCTCTGCGGGCTGTTGAAGTCCGGAAGCGAGGAGCGATGATCCGCGCGAGCATGCGCCGCCCCGTAGCCGTGGCCATGACGTACATGGCGGTGGCGCTGTTGGGTGTCGCGGCGTGGCGCAACATTCCGCTCGAGCTGCTGCCGGACACGGAGCTGCCCCGACTTTCGGTGACCGGCCGTTGGCGCGGCGTGTCGCCCGAGACCGTCGAGGCGTTCCTGACCTCACCCATCGAAGCCGCGGTCCAGCAGGTGCGCGGCGTCGAGACCGTGACCTCCGAATCGTACGAGGAAAACGGGATTGGCGCGGCTCGGATCGACGTCGAGTTCGCGCGCGGCACCGACATGAACTTCGCGCGCCTCGAGCTGTCCGAGCGACTGGCCTCGCTGGAAGAGCAGCTTCCCGCCTCGGCCAGACCGCTCACGATCGAGCGATACGTGCCGGAGGAATTCGCGGAGCAGCGCCAGCCCTTCCTCCGATACACGATCACGGGGCCGCACACGCTGGAGGCGTTGCGCGCGCATGTGGACGACGTGATCGCTCCGGAGGTCGCGGAAGTCGATGGCGTCGCGATCGTACGAGCCTACGGGGGCCGGGAGCGTGTGCTGGAAATCGAGCTGGACGAGGCGAAGATCAACGCACTGGGTCTGGGGCCGGGGCTCGTATATCAGCGCATCAACGATCTGGATCTCGTGCGCGAGGCTGGAGCGGTACGCGTCGGCGCGTTCCAGCGCACGGTGACGATCCGTAACCAGGCCGGATCCGTGGCCGACGTTCGCACGGCGGTGATCACGTCGCTGGGCGGCCGCCTGGTCCGGCTCGCGGATGTGGCCGCGGTCCGCGACACCTACGAGGAGCCGACGTCGTACTACCGGATCGATGGGCGTCCCGCCATCTCGTTCGCCGATCTCCGCGAGGTCGGCACCAACACCGTGAAGGTCGCCGACCAGGTCAAGGCGCGGTTGGCGGAGCTGGAGGCCAGTCACCCACCCGGCGTCCGCCTGATCCTCGACCGTGACGAGAGCGAGCTGATCCGGCGGCAGCTCTCCGATCTGCGGGTTCGGGCTCTCGCCTCGGCGGCCGTGATCTTTCTGGTTCTGCTGCTCTTTCTGCGCTCGCTGCGGCCCACGGTGGCGATATTCGCGACGATCGCGTTTTCCGCGCTCGGCGCGCTCAATCTCGTCTATTTCGCCGGCTTCACCCTGAACCTGTTGACGCTGATGGGCCTCGCCATGGGCCTGGGACTCATTGATGACAATGCCGTGGTCGTGTTGGAGAACATCTACCGGCGTTGGGAGCAGGGTGAGGCGCCCCGGGTCGCGGCCGAGGAGGGCGCACGCGAGGTGGTGTTGCCCGTGCTCGTCGCCACAGCCACGACCCTCATCGTGTTTGTACCGTTCCTTTATCTTCAGGGCGACTTGCGCATCTACTATCTGCCGCTCGCGATCGC
>JACQVC010000317.1 GCA_016209995.1 Gemmatimonadota bacterium | reverse complement strand
GCGGCGTTCCCGAGGGGGAGGACGAATGGGCGGACCTGAAGGAGGCGATCGACACGACTGAGCTTCCGCCGTCGGTACGCGAGAGGGCGGTTCGCGAGGTCAGCCGGTTGCGGCGGTTGGGGCCGTTGACTCCGGAAGCGTCCGTGATCCGTACCTATCTGGAGTGGATCCTGTCGCTCCCCTGGGCGCGCCGGTCCGAGGAGCGCGTCGATATCCGGCGGTCGGCCCAGATTCTGGAAGAGGATCATTACGGGCTGACCGAGGTGAAGGAACGGATTCTGGACTACATGGCGGTGCTCTCGCTGGTCGGCCGTCTCTCGGGTCCGATCCTGTGTCTGGTCGGGCCGCCGGGCGTGGGCAAGACGTCGCTCGGACGGAGCATTGCCCGCGCGCTGGGACGCGAGTTCGTGCGCATGAGTCTGGGTGGGATTCGCGACGAGGCGGAGATTCGTGGCCACCGTCGCACCTATGTGGGCGCGCTTCCGGGCCGCGTGATCCAGGGGATGAAGCGAAGCGGAACTCGCAATCCGGTGTTCCTGCTGGACGAGGTCGACAAGCTGGCACGCGATTTCCACGGGGATCCGGCCGCGGCGCTCCTGGAGGTGCTCGACCCCGAGCAGAACCGATCGTTTCAAGACCACTATCTCGAGCAGTATTTCTATCTGTCGGAGGTGCTCTTCAACACAACGGCCAACACGCTGGCGGGCTTCCCGGGGCCGCTGCGAGACCGGATGGAAGTCATCCGACTGCCGGGCTACCTCGAGACGGAGAAGCGTGTGATCGCAGCGCGCTTCCTGTGGCCTCGCCAGATCGAGCGCAACGGCCTGGACAGCGACAAGGTCGAGCTGCCGGACAGCGCGGTTCAGGCGGTAGTGACCGGCTACACGCGGGAGGCCGGCGTCCGCGAGCTGGAGCGCCAGATTTCCCGGATCGCGCGTAAGCTGGCTCGCCGCCTGGCGGAAGGGACGGTTGAGCGCGACTCGCGGGTCGTGGTCGGAGAGGAGGATCTGCGCGATCTCCTCGGTCCCCCACCCTACCTGCGAGGCGAGCCTGCCCTGGACGGCGAGCGCGTGGGCATCGCCAACGCTCTGGCGTGGACGATGGCGGGTGGAGAGGTCCTGGACGTGGAGGTAGCCGTAGTGCCGGGCCGGGGGCGACTTCAGCTCACGGGCGCCATGGGGAGCGTGATGAAGGAATCGGCGTTCGCGGCGGTGACCTACGCACGCTCGCGCGCCGAGCGCCTCGGTCTCGACCCGGATTTCCACAAGGACCTGGACATTCATATTCACATTCCCGAAGGCGCGACACCGAAGGACGGTCCTTCCGCGGGCGTGACCATGGCCATCGCGGTCGTGTCCGCGCTCACGGGCATCCCCACCCGTCCGGAGGTGGCGATGAGTGGTGAGATCACCTTGCGCGGACGAGTTCTCCCGGTCGGCGGAGTGCGCGAGAAGGTAGTGGCGGCTCAGAGGCATGGAATCCGCAGAGTCATCCTGCCGGCTGGCAACGCCGCCGAGCTGGAAGAGCTGCCGCCCGAGGTGAAGGCCGGGGTCGAGTTCGTGTGCGCACGCAGCATGGATGAAGTGCTCGATGCAGGACTCACTACGCCGGTGGAAACGCTAGCGAGGCGACGGGCGATCGACGGCTCGCCGTCGGCGAGTGTGGGAATTCCAACGTAGCGGGTGAGCGGGTTGCGGGTTAGCGGGTCAACGGGCTAGTACCCAGTAGAGCGGGTCACGGCGGTAAGGTATGAACACGGGAATGGGAACACGTCTGCTGGCTCTACCAGTGCTCGTGGCCGTTGGGACGGCGTGCGCAACGGCGGCCACAACCGGCGAGAGCGGCAACGTAGAGGCCGGGGATTCAGCGGCCGCCCGCGTCTCGCAGGTTGCCGCGGACAGCCTGGTGCCGCCCGGCTACGGCACGCTCAGGCAGGACGATGTCACGCTTTCACTGCGCAGCGAGGCGCTGCTCATCAAGGCGACGCCGTTGGCGGAGTCCGTAGTACGGCTGTTGGCGCCTGACACGTACAACCGGCTCGCCGGTCTGGCCCGCAGCCATCTGGAGGCGGCGGCCCGCCAGGCTCTGGTGCGGGATCCGTTGCTCGTGTTCGTTTCTTTCTTCAGCTACCAGCCCAACGTCACGTTTCAGCCCGAGGATCTCCACATTCGCAGCCACAGCATCCGCTACCGGCCTCTCGCCATCCTGCCGATGACTCCGGGTTGGGGGGCGCAGCGCCTGGCCCAGCAGGAGACCCAGATGGCTGTGTACGCGTACGACTCGAGGGTAGACCTGAGAGCGCCGTTCGTGGTGGAGTACCGGCAAGCCCAGAGCCTGGATTGGCAGCAAATCATTCCCAAGCTTGACGAGGAGCGCGCCAAGGTCCGAGCTCGGGCTGCGCCCCGTCGAGATAGTGACCCGTCGACCGACTACACCGTCTCACGCGGAGGACGCGGAGGGATCAGCGGATACGTGGAAACGCGAAGCAATTCAAGATATTTTGAAGCAGTTCTCCGCGT
>JACQVC010000316.1 GCA_016209995.1 Gemmatimonadota bacterium | reverse complement strand
GGTTCATCAGCATCCTCTCACGGCGTAGGCGCGCCCCGCGGCAAGAACTCGAAGATGTACAGCGCCAGCCAGGCCGCCCCGAACAGGAGCCCGTAGATCGCGACGATCGCCAGCGTCCCCCGCGGGTGCTCTTCAGCGCCGGGCGAATGCTCGTTCATGCTCACTCTCGGTGCCTGGAACCTCGTTCCTTCCGCTCGACCCCTTACCGTAACCCCTCAACCCTTGATCCTCTGAGGTCCAAGAGCCGTGCCACGGCTCCAGTCCTCACAAGTCAATGCGGACCTTCATATTATGACCTACTCACGCCACCTGTGCTCTACGAGTGGGTCAATATGGCCCATCGCTTGGGACATTATGTACATATTAGGGGCAGAATGTCACAGAGTCGAGGAGTGGCGGAGGTGGGTAGTGTCCTGGACACTACCCGGAGGTGAGGTCGACTTTGCGGCCGGCGGTACCGACCGTTTCGTCCCAGGTCTACGGAGCCGATCCCTACGGGCCAGGACCGAAGGCGGTTGGGTCGGGCCGCGGGTTGAGAGAGGAGAGGAGGGACACGAGATCACGAACCCGCGCCATTGACGCCGGTGGCGGGAGACCTTCAATTGGCTACTATGAGATCTGAAATTCCGCGGCCTGTCTGCGTGCCGTGATCTACTCGAGGGCTTGCGAGTACGCGATTCGAGGCCTCGCCCACCTGGCCGAGCGCCGCCACGGCGATTTGGTTCGTCTACGCGATATCGCTCGTGCCGAGGATATTCCGCAGCCGTTCCTGGCCAAGGTCTTCCAGGATCTCGTGTGGGCTGGTGTCCTGGAGTCCGCGCGCGGGCGAAGCGGCGGCTACGCGCTGGCGCGACCTGCCTCGCAGATCACGCTGCATGAAATCCGGGAGGCGATCGATGGGGCGGCCGACCTCACCCGCTGCGCGGTGGGACTGGGCGAATGCTCCGACACGATGCCGTGTCCACTGCACGACACCTTCAAGCCGATTCGGGAGCGGATTAAGCAGTACCTGCAACGCACGACGCTCGCGGACATTGCGCGCGCGCTCACGCGCAAGCGGGCACTCTTAGTGCAGACCCGATCGGGATCCCGGAGCTGAACGGCCCCGTGTCCGAAGGGTTGCGCCGGGTAGCCCCGCTCCGGCCCCCCACCCGGGGCCGGAGCGGCGGCTGCCGCCAGCTTCCACCGTAACGACTATCGTTGCGGCCCTGCCGCGTCCGTGGCGGCTCCGCGCACGCGACCGGCGGGCAGGAAGATCGGACCGACGCCCTGGCGCTCGACGAGGTCGTTGAGCGCTACGACATCCTGCCGGAAGAGCCGATCCAGCTCAGCCAGACCCTGTTTCAGTAGGCCGTCCAGCTCACGGTAGCGCTCGAGCGCCTGATCCGTGGGGCGTGTATCCGCGCTGCTGGCCATGGTCGCGACGAACGCGAACTCGCGGTCGAGCTTCGGGCGTGAGTAGCCCATGACGGGGCCGCGCTCGACGCGCACGAACTCGGCCTCCTGGTTCGTCAGGCTCTCGACCAGTGCCCGAGCGCGCTCCTTGATCGCGGCTCCGGCGGTTCCGTTGTCGACGCGGTCCGCGACGTTCTGGACCTGCTCCTTCACGTCGCGGGCGGCCTCGACCGCATCGTTCAGCTCCTGGAGCCGATCGCGGATGCTCGCCAGCAGGTCGAACTGCGCCTGGAACTCGGCGAGCGTGGTGGCAAGCCTCGGATCCTTGAGAACCTCGAACGACTCGGACTGCGTCCACTCACCGAGCGACATCCGAACCTGGTAGGTGCCCGGCACGGCGATCGGCCCGCCTTGCCGTACCGCCTCGCCCTCGACGCCGGGGTAGCGGTGGTCCCACACGAAGCGGTTCATGCCCGCCTTGGCAGGGAGCTTATCGGCTCCACTTGCGACGCTGGAGAAGCCTCGGATGACGCGACCTCGTGCGTCGAGCACAGCGAGGGTCACCTCCCCCTTGGGCTCGGCGGCGAAGTAGTAGAAGATCATCGCCCCGTTGGGCGGGTTTTGCCCGCCGTACTCACGAGGGAGCCGGGCCCCGCCGATCGCGTCCCGAACGTACCGATCCTGTGGGCCCGCATTTTGGAAGCCGATGGTGCGGTACGTCTCCCTGGGCTTGAACAGGTGCGCCTCGGACTGCGCCAGGCGCGGCGTCAGCTGGTGCAGTGACGTGACGTCGTCCAGGATCCAGAACGAGCGGCCCTGCGTGGACACGACCAGGTCGTGGTTGTGGAGCCTGAGGTCAGTGACCGGCGTGTGGGGCAGGTTGAGCTGGAGTGACTGCCAGTGCGCGCCGTCGTCGAACGAGACGAAGAGCCCGAACTCCGTACCCGCGTAGAGCAGCCCCTTCCGATCCGGATCCTCCCGTACGACGCGCACCGGATGGTCCGCGGGGATCCCGTTCGTGCCATTGGTGAGCAGCGTCCAGGACTCGCCATAGTTGTCGGTCCGGAACAGGTACGGCCGGAAATCGTCCATGCGGTAGTGGTACACGGCCGCGAACGCTCGCCCGGGGCCGTGCGCGGACGCGTCGATCGTCTGCACGGTGCTCCACTCGGGGAGCCGTGGCGGCGTCACGTTCTTCCACGTCCTGCCCCGGTCCCGCGACACGTGGATGAGGCCATCGTTGCTGCCCACCCAGAGGGCTTCGGGGTCGACCGGAGACTCCGCGATCTCGAATACCGTCGAGAACACTTCCACACCGGTCATATCGTGCGTAATCGGCTCACCGGCCCAGCTCAGCTTCGACGGATCGTTGCGCGTGAGCTCGGGGCTGATGACCGCCCAGCTCTGTCCCTCGTTTGTCGAGCGGTGGAGGTATTGGGAGCCGTAGTAGAGGACTCCCGCATGGTGCCGGGATGCCAGCACGGGCGCATTCCACTGAAAGCGGTAGTGCAGCTCGCTCGGGGGCGTGCCCAGTTGGGCCTCCGGGTAGGCCCCAATCTGACGGACCTGGCCGGTCCGGCGGTCGAACCTCGTGAGGCGGCCGGCGTAGCAGTTCGCATAAATGATGCTCGAGTTCCGTGGGTCCACGGAGACCGGTCCGGTCTCGCACCCTCCGACCGCCATCCACTGTTGAATCGTGATGCCGCTGCCGTCCACGCGACTGGGAACGGAGATCGTCGAGTTGTCCTGCTGCGGGGCGTAGATCCTGTAGGGGAACTCGTTGTCGACCTCGAGCGTGTAGAACTCAGCCGTCGGCTGGTTGGTCTGGGTCGACCACGACTCGCCGGCGTTGAAGCTGACATTCGCGCCGCCGTCGTTGCTCTCGATCATGATGCGATTGTCGTCGGGGTTGATCCACAGATCGTGGTTGTCCCCGTGCGGCGTCTCGATGTTCTCGAAGCTCATGCCGCCGTCGTGCGACCGCAAGAACGCATTGCTCGCGATATAGACCGTGTTCTCGTCCTGCGGATCCGCGTAAAGGTGGTTGTAGTACCAGGGACGGTTGACAAGGGCCTCGTCCGTGTTGATCAGCTGCCACGACCGCCCGGCGTCGTCCGACCGGTAGAGCCCCGCCTCACCGCGGAACGCTTCCACGACCGCCCACACTCGCCGCGAATTCGCTGGCGACACCGCGAGCCCGATTCTGCCGGTCATGTCGGGCAACCCACTGCGCAGCTCGGTCCAGGTGTCCCCGCCATCGGTCGTCTTGTAGATGCCTCCTTCCAGGGCCCCGCTGATCAACGTCCACGGCTTGCGCTCGGCTCGCCACATCGCGGCGTAGAGCACGCGCGGGTTGACCCGGTCCATCGAGAGGTCCACGGCACCGGTGCTGTCACTCAGGAAGAGCACCTTCTCCCACGTTGCCCCGCCGTTCTTCGAGCGGAAGACACCGCGGTCCCGGTTGGGCCCGAAGGGGTGGCCCAGCGCCGCCACGTAAACCAGATCCGGGTCGCGCGGGTGGATCTGGATGCGCCCAATCTGCCCGACGTCGTCCAGCCCAATGTGTGTCCAGCGCGCTCCGGCGTCCGTCGACTTGTAGATCCCGATGCCGGTCGAGACGTTACCCCGGATGCACGCCGATCCCGTCCCGGCGTACACCACGTTGGGATCCAGCTCGGAGACGGCCAGCGCCCCCATCGAGCCGGCCTCGAAGTAGGCGTCCGACACGTTCGTCCACCTGATGCCGGCGTCGGTCGTCTTCCAGACCCCACCACCGGTGGAGCCCATGTAGTACGTCTGCGGCTGGCCCCGCACGCCGGTCACCGCGGTGGCGCGCCCGCCTCGGGTCGGGCCGACCGACCGGTACTCGAGGGCCTGATAGAGGGCTGGATCGACGATCTGGTTCGCGTCGCGAACCTGGGCCTGAAGCCCCTCCCACGGGACGGCGAGAACAAGCCCGCTGATGAGGAGCGGCCACAGCGACTCACGGCCGTAGCCGACGGCGTTGAGTCGAAAAGTCGTTCGCCACATAATGCACCTCACTGGCTAGAGGGAAGGTCAGAGGTTCCGTGAGTGATCAGGTCGATGTCGGTGTTTTCGCCGAGCACGCGCTGGGCAACGTACTCGCCGATGACCGGACCGAACTTGAATCCCTCGGCGGATCCGCCGCCGGCGATCCACACGTTCTCCAACTCCGGATGTTGCTCGACGATGAAGTTCCGATCCGGCGTCAGGTCGTAGTGGCACGCCCGCGTCTCCAGCAGCGGCGCGTCCTTCAGCTCCGGGAAGCGCTGCGCCAGGAACTGCCTCGGTTGCTCGTGGAAGCTTCTCTCGATCCAGCGCTCCGTTGCATCGGGATCCGTCTCCGTCCGCCCACCCGTTCGCACCCGGAAGCCCCGGTTGTCCGGCGGCAACGCCGGCCAACCGGTGACCCCCGGCACGTTGTAGGAGGGCATGTTGGGATAGGTGTAGCGATTGTCCCCCGGCGGCGTGCCGAAGTAGTAGACGTGTCCAAGCGGGGTGCGCACCCGGCCGTTCATCACGTCCGGCAGCAGCTTGGGCAGCCACGGACCGCACGCGAACACGAACGCCTGCGCCGTAAGGCGCCCGCCCGGCGACAGGACGACGTCTTCGAGGCGGCCGCCTGCGCGCTGGCCGAGCTCGGCCCGGCCGATCACGACGTTCCCCCCCATCCCGCCGAATACCTGCGCCACGGCCTCGCACGCCCGGCGCGCGCGGCCTACCCCGGCGTCCAACTCGATGACAGCGGCACCGAAGCCATCGAGGTTCATCATGGGGTAGCGGTGGGCCACCTCGTCGAGCGTCAGCACCTCGTAGCGCACGCCCAACTGGTCCCACACGCGGCGGGTGTCCGTGAGGAACGCATCCCAGTCGGGACGCAGAATCAGGTCGCCGGTCTGGAAGAAGAGCTGGAGGCCCAGCCTCTGGCTCCACTCCTCGTCCCAGCGCTTCCAGCGGACGATCGCCTCGCTGGCCCAGCGCGTCCACGGCTCGCGCGCCCCGTACGCCGTGCGGATGCCGCGGGTCTCATCCCCTGACGTGGCCCGCGAGTTGCCCGGACCGTACGCGTCCACCAGGGTCACGGAAGCGCCCATCTCACGCAGGTGGTACGCGGTCCAACCGCCGAAGGCGCCGGCGCCGATGACCACGACCTCGGGCGCAGCGGCAACCTGACGGAGGGCTCCCCTCGCCGGCAGGGAGGAGGACTCGGCGGCGGGCGTACGCCCGCCGGCGAGGAGGAACCCGGTCTGCGCGCCCGCCGCCGCCTTCAGAAACTCACGCCGGTCCATGCTCATAGGCACTTCCCCATGCAGGCACGTCCCTGAAGTCGATATGCCCGCATCTGGGG
>JACQVC010000315.1 GCA_016209995.1 Gemmatimonadota bacterium | reverse complement strand
TGAAGGCGGCGTATGCGCGTACGCTGGAGCATGTGTTACGCAACCCGATGTCGGTGGTGGCCGGCGCAGTTGCCTTGCTCGTCGCGGCGCTCGCCGTGGTGCCGACGCTGGGACGGTCGTTCCTGCCGGAGTTCCAGGAGGGAAGCCCGGTCATCAACGTCGTGACGCTGCCCGGAACGTCGTTGGACGAATCGGACGCCCTGGGACGCCGTATCGAGGAGATTCTGCTCGCTCATCCCGCCGTGGCAGAGACGGCCCGCCGCACCGGCCGCGCGGAGCTGGACGAGCACGCGCAGGGCGCGAACGCGGCCGAACTCGATGTGCGCCTGAACCTCGAAGGTCGTGACTACGATGAGGTCCTGGAGGAGCTGCGCCTCGCCCTGGCCGCGGTGCCGGGCACGCAGATCACGATCGGCCAACCGATCGGCCACAGGATCGACCACATGCTGTCCGGAACCCGGGCGAGCATCGCCATCAACATCTTTGGGCCGGAGCTGCGACAGCTCCGCAGCGTGGCGCGGCAGATCGAAGCGGTAGCGCGCAGCGTCCCGGGCACCGCCGACGTCGCCATGGAGGCACAGGCGGACGTGCCACAGGTCCGGGTCGCGATGGACCGCCACGCCATGGCGCGTTACGGCATCACGCCGGGTCACCTGGCGGAGACCATCGACGTGGCGTTCGCGGGGGAGGCGGTATCCCAGGTCCTCGAGGAGCAGAAGAGCTTCGACCTCGTGGTCCGCTTCGCCGCACCATACCGCGGCAGCGAGGAAGCGACGCGCCAGGCCCGTGTGAACACACCCGCCGGCGGCCAGGTGCCCTTGTCCTCATTGGCCGACGTGCGACGCGACGCCGGCCCCAACGCGATCTCACGCCAAAACGTCCAGCGCAAGATCGTCGTGCAATCCAACGTGGCGGGACGCGACGTCGGCAGCGTGGTGGAGGACATCCGAGAGCGAGTGCAGCAGCAGGTCAATCTGCCGGAAGGCTATTACCTCGAGTACGGCGGCCAGTTCGAGTCGGCGGAAGAGGCGACGCGCCTCATCACGTGGCTCTCGCTCCTCTCCCTCACGCTGATCTTCCTGCTTCTGTTCATGGAGTTCCGCTCCGCGCGACAGGGGCTGCTGGTCATGGTCAACCTGCCGCTGGCGCTGGTGGGCGGGGTGTTTGCGGTGCTGCTGACCGGCGGAGTGCTCAACGTCGCGACGCTCGTGGGATTCATCACGCTGTTCGGGATCGCGGTACGGAACGGAATCCTCATGGTGTCCCGCTATAACAATCTGCTCGAGGAAGGGAAGCCGTTAAGGGAGGCCATCTGGCAGGGATCCATGGAACGGCTGAGCCCCATATTCATGACGGCGCTCACGGCCGGCCTCGCGCTGCTGCCCCTGGCGCTGGCGGGTGGCGAGCCGGGTAACGAGATCCAGAGCCCCTTGGCGATCGTCGTGCTCGGGGGCCTGCTGACTTCGCTGGCGCTGAACATGGTCGTCGTGCCCGCGCTGTTCCTGAGGTACGGTCTGCGCTCACGGGACGAAGCGGCCGGCGGGGCGGCTGCTGCGCTCGGAGTGCCGCAGCCGCTGAGCGCTGCAGCCAGGGGCGCTGCAGCGAGTGCAGGCGGCTGATTGCTAAGCGCCGTTGCGCCGCAGCAGCGTGAGCCCGACGCCGCCGGCAAGCCCGAGGAGGAGGCCGACGGCACCCCACTCGGCGCCGCTCTCTTTGCCGACCTCCTTGAAGGTTGACGTTGCGCGGATGATTTACTAGTATAGCGTACTAGTATGCCGTACGGATGCCTCTCCAGGGGACTCGATTCGATGGCAACGAAAAAGTCTAAGCGGGCGCGCGAACAGGTCGTGGTGTACCTGGATGCGCGGGACCGGACGCTGCTCGAGCAGATGGCAGGAAAGACCGGGCTGGCGAGGACCGAGTTATTCCGGCGCGGGCTGCGGCGCCTGGCCCTGGAGACGCTGGCCGAGCACAGGCCGGGATCGTCGCTGGGCTACCTGATCGCGACGGCTGCGGACGATGACTTCCCGGCGGACGTCGCGGCGCGTCACGATTACTACCTGTACGGCGGCGGCTACAGGAGGCGCCGGCCCCGGAAGCGTGCGCGTCCTCGTTGACACCAGCGCGCTTCTGGCGCTGAGCCGGACGCGGGACCAGTACCACAAGCGGGCCGTCGTGATCGCCGAGAGACATGTGGCTTCCGGGGGCCGTTATCTCGGGACGACCTTGATCCTCGGTGAACTGCACTCACACTGGCTGTACCTGCGTGGCCCGGAGGGTGCACGTGCCGCCCTCGCGCAGCTGCTGGACGATCCGGTGCACGAGTGGATGGAAGTGGCGGCCGATCTCGTGCGTGATGCGATCACCCACTGGCTCGCCCGCTTTTCCGATCAGGACTTTTCCCTCGTCGACGCGGTGAGCTTCGAGGTGATGCGGCGGGAGAAGCTGACGCGAGCGTTCGCGTTCGACCAGCACTTCGCAGTGGCGGGATTCGAGCTGCTTCGGTAGGCGAGCGGGCGGGCTCGACTGGGAGCGCAGTGGTCGGTTAGTCCGCGCCCGACTCGCCTGCGCTGGCCTCTAGCTGCTTGGGCGGACACGGCGACGAACCGTAAGAGCAGAACACGCAACAGTCGCCGGGCTTAGGTCGGAGCAGAGCGCCGCAGTTGACGCAGTCGTAGAAGTGGACGCAGGCGTCCTGCGGCATCGTTTCCGTC
>JACQVC010000314.1 GCA_016209995.1 Gemmatimonadota bacterium | reverse complement strand
TGATAGATTTCGGCGTGGTTTACAGGCCGTCTTTCGCCACCGGCAGACCGTGGTTCTGAAGCAGCTCGTTGTGCACCACTTTCGCAATCTGGGAAAGCAGGAACTCGAGTTCCCGGGACTTGGAGTGGCGATCGTGGGGGAGAATGCCCAGGGCAAGACGAACCTTCTCGAGTCGATCTACTATCTCGAGGTATTCAGGTCCTTTCGAGGTGCGTCGGACGAGCAGCTGGTGGCTTTTGGAGAAGAGGTGTTTCGGGTTTCTGGCAGCGTGGCTACCGACTCGTCGCGAGGTGGCGCCACGGAGGTGGCGGCGGCGTACGACCGACGCGCGCGACGCAAGAAGGTGAGTGTGAACGGCGAGTTGGCACCGCGGATCGGTGATGCGCTCGGTCATCTGGGCGCGGTGTTTTTCTCGCCGGGAGATGTGGGTGTAGTGAGTGACGGACCGGCAGCGAGGCGGCGGTTTCTGGATATCGCGTTGTCGCTGCAGGCGCGGGCGTATCTGCGTGCGCTCGTGCAATATCGTCAAACGCTCTCCCAACGAAATGCTGCACTACGCGATGGCGCGGGCCCGGCGGCTGTGGGCGCCTGGGACGATGGGTTCGTGCGCGCCGGTGCGCAGGTCGTGGAGGCGCGGCGGGCCTGGATCTCGCGGTGGTCGAGCGCGTTCGCGGAATACTACGAAGCGATATCGGGGGGTGCGCCCGCCGCGATGTCGTACGCGCCGGGCTTCGTGCTGGATGGTGCGGTTGGGGAGGCGGAAGTGGGGGAGGTCTTGCGGCGGGCGCTGGCGGCAACGGCCCCGCGGGAGCGGCGTGCGGGCACGACGGTGTCGGGACCGCATCGCGACGACGTCGAGCTGACGATGGACGGGCCACGGGGTGGCACGCTGGAGATGCGGGTGTACGCTTCGGCGGGTCAGCGGCGAACAGCCGCACTGGCGCTGAGACTGGTCGAGGCGGCGTGCATCCGCGAGCGCAGGGGCGGTGAGCCCGTGCTCCTGCTGGATGACGTGTTCGCCGAGCTGGACGCCGGCCGCTCGGAGCGTGTGCTCGAGCTGCTGGACCGGGATGAGACCGGACAGGTCATTCTGACGGCGCCCAAGGCGAGCGACGTGAGGCTGCGGGCTGACACGCTGGCCCGCTGGTCGATCCGGGACGGGAGAGTGGCAGGAGCCTGATGCTGGAGCCAGCGGTGGGTGGAGTGGCACGCATCGGCGACATCGTGGCCGACGTGCTGAAGCGAGCGGGAGTTGCGGAGCAGGTCGAGCGCGCGCGCGTGATCGAGGAGTGGGGAGCGCGGGTCGGTGAAGGGATCGCGGCCGTGACGGGGCCGCTGCGTCTGGACGATGCGACCCTGATCGTGGGTGTACGATCGAGCGCGTGGCTGATGGAACTGAACCTGATGAAACGAGAGATTCTGGCGCGACTGAACGAGGGGCGCTCATCCGCACGGATCGAGAAACTGGTGTTCGTGCTGGCGGAGCGTGGGTAGGGACGACGAGTCGCTAACGACGGAAGGAAAGATGACGCAGAAACGCGATCAGCAGTCCGAAGAATACACTGCGAAGCAGATCCAGGTCCTGAAGGGACTCGAGGCGGTGCGGAAGCGGCCCAGCATGTACGTGGGCTCGACGGCCGCGCGCGGCCTGCATCACCTGGTCTACGAAGTCGTGGACAACGCGGTGGATGAGGCGATGTCGGGCTTCTGCTCGCACATGGCCGTCACGCTGCACGCGGATGACTCCGTCACAGTGACGGATGACGGTCGTGGGATTCCGGTGGACATTCATCCGACGGAGAAGATCCCGGGCGTCGAGCTGGCCATGACCGTGCTGCACGCGGGGGGCAAATTCGACCGCACCACGTACAAGGTCTCGGGCGGACTGCACGGTGTGGGCGTGAGCGTGGTGTGCGCGCTCGCGGAGCGCCTGGAAGTGGAGATCGAGCGTGGCGGCAGGAAGTACCGCCAGCGGTTCGCACGCGGGAAGAAGGTCACGGACCTGGAGGAGCTGAGTCCCACGAAGGGCCAGGGTACCCGCGTGTCGTTCAAGCCGGACGCGGAGATCTTCACGGAGCTGCGCTTCAATTTCGACACGATTTCGAACCGGCTGCGCGAGCTGGCGTACTTGAACAAGGGTCTCCAGATCACGCTCACCGATGAGCGCGACGAGCGGGAGCCGCGGGTTGAGGAGTACCAGTTCGAGGGGGGCATCCGCGAGTTCGTCGAGTTCTTGCGCGTCAATCGCAAGCCGCTGCACTCGCCGCCGATCTATATCGAGGCGAGGCGCGAGGAGGCGGAGATCGAGCTGGCCATGCAGTATGACGATGGGTTCAACGAGAACACGCACACGTTCGTGAACAACATCAACACGCACGAGGGTGGCACCCACCTGACGGGGCTCAAGGGTGCGCTGACGCGCACGATCAACGACTATGCCCGGAAGAACAAGCACCTGAAGAAGGCGGACCTCACGCTGTCCGGCGATGATGTGCGGGAGGGGCTGAACTGCGTCCTGAGCCTGCGGGTACGGGAGCCCCAGTTCGAGGGGCAGACCAAGACCAAGCTGGGCAACTCGGAGGTGAGGGGCGCGGTCGAGGCGGTCGTGAACGAGCGCCTGACGATCTACTTCGAGGAGAACCCGTCGGTGGCCCGCGCGGTGGTGGAGAAGGCGTTACGGGCGGCGACGGCGCGGGAGGCCGCGCGCAAAGCGCGCGATCTGGTGCGGAGGAAGAACGCGCTCGAGGGGAGCATCCTTCCGGGCAAGCTCGCGGACTGCTCGGTGACGGATCCGAGCCTGTGCGAGATCTATCTGGTGGAGGGCGATTCGGCGGGCGGCTCCGCCAAGCAGGGGCGCGACCGCTCGTTCCAGGCGATTCTCCCGCTGCGCGGAAAGATCCTGAACGTGGAGAAGGCTCGCATCGACAAGGTCATCTCGAACGAGGAGATCCGCACGATCATCGCGGCATTGGGAACGGGAATCGGCGAGGACGACTTCGACATCGAGAGCGCGCGCTACCACAAGATCATCATCATGACGGACGCGGACGTGGACGGGGCCCACATCCGAACTCTGCTGCTCACGTTTTTCTTCCGCTACATGCGCGATCTGATCGAGCAGGGACACATCTACATCGCGCAGCCGCCCCTC
>JACQVC010000313.1 GCA_016209995.1 Gemmatimonadota bacterium | reverse complement strand
TCGACGCCGTCAACAACCCCAACGACCCCGCGGCGGGGACCCGCAAGGTGCCGTTCTCCGGGACGCTCTACATCGAGGCCGAGGACTTCATGGAGGAGCCGCCCAAGAAGTTCTTCCGCCTCGCCCCCGGCCGCGAGGTGCGGCTCCGCTGCGCCTACTTCATCACCTGCACCGGCATCGTCAAGGATCCGGCCACCGGCGAGATTACCGAGTTGCGCTGCACCTACGATCCGGCGACGCGCGGCGGCGATGCGGCCGATGGCCGGCGCGTCAAGGCGACGCTGCACTGGGTGTCGGCGGCCCACGCGCTGCCGGCCGAAGTGCGCCTCTACGATCGGCTGTTCTCGCTCGAAAACCCGGCCGAGGCCGACAACTACCTCGACTGCCTCAACCCCGCGTCTCTCGATATCCTCAGCGCGTGTCTGGTCGAGCCGGGCCTGGCAGGCGCCGCCCCCGGCTACCGCTGCCAGTTCGAGCGGATCGGCTATTTTGCGGTCGATCCAGACTCGCGCCCCGGCCGCCTGGTCTTCAACCGGACGGTGGGGCTTCGCGATACGTGGGGGAGAATCCAGGAAAGAGCCAAGAGCGACGCGTGAGCGCGTCGCTCCTGGAGTCGCATCGGGCTATCGTGCCTGTTCGCCGTACACGTCCGCTCCCGGGAAGGTCAACGCGAAGCCGTACCACCGGGTGAAGATCTGCTGCGGCCGTTCCACCGGGAGCCGGCCACCGGCCGCATCGTACACGACGCCGGACCGCACGACCGCGCCGCTGTCGAGACGGACGTCCTGGTGGTCGATGGCGGCACCGCCCGCGTCGGCGAACAGCGCGGCCGGCGTGTTCGTCTCGGGGTCGATGTACACGAGCAGCTTGCGTCCGTCGAGCACATCCACCAGCGCCTCGCCGCGTTCTCGAATCCGCGCGAGCGGATAGTACCGCCGTGTCTGGGCGGTCCAGATCCCGAGCCCGAGCTCCATCCGCGGGCGGCGCGCGTCCTCCTTGCCGAGCGTGTCGGAGAACATGGGCGCGAGCGTACGGTCGTCAGTGAGGGCGGCGCCGCGCCCTCCCGGCGCCGCTCCACCCCGGCCGCCCGGCCCGGCCGCCCGGCCCGGCGGCGGCGTGGGGCCGGGCCCCGCGCCTCGACCGGCGCCGCCCGCCGTCCCGAATTGTCTGCCGCCCGCGAAGTACATCCGATCCGAGATCGCCACCTGCATCGCCGGGTCCAGCGCCAGCGCCTGCGTGACGTTCATCTGCAGCAGGTTGCCGACCGGGCCGAGCGTGTGTCCCACCATGGACCCGTAGAGCGCCTCGCCGCTGATGTGGTTCCACAGCGTCTTGGTTTCTGCGTCCTGCATGACGAACAGCGCATCGTAGAGGCCGACGTTTTCGAAGTGGTGCATCCTGCCGCCGATGGTCGGGACCAGACTGGTCCCGCTGTTGCAGACCACTCAAAACGTGGCCATCCAGTCCTTACCGCCGGCGGTGCCCTGCGCCAGGTGGTGGTAGCCCATCTGGTCGGTCAGCAGCGCCAGCCTGCCCGCGGCCGTGTCCATGACCAGGACGCCCGTGTCGCCCACCACCCGCCCGGCGTCCAGCGCCTGCCGGAGCGGTTCGGTCGTCTCGACATGGAACGTGTCGAACCAGCCATTGCCGGCATTGCTGAAGCGTTCGATGTCGAAGCCTTCCTTGGCCGGACCGTTTGGAAGGTCCACCGGCAGGCTCTCACGGAAACCGCCTTGCGCCGACGCGACGGCCGGAACCGCCAAGACGACCGTCACAAGAATTGCCGCAACGGACGAGTGGGGTGTGTGCATGATCGCCTCCCGGAGCATGCTCAAGCCTACCAACGCCGCCGACGAAAGGCAACGGGTTGCGCGCCGCCGCCGACGTCGGGGGAGCAGGATTTTGCTACACTGATGCGCTCGCGGTGTGGATGGCGATGCAGTCTCGCAAGCTCGGTCCCTTCGACGTCTCCGCCCTCGGCTTCGGGTGCATGTCGCTCTCGCACGCCTACGGGATGCCGCCGGCGCCCGAGGCCGGAGCGGCCGTGCTCCGGCGGGCGCTGGACCTCGGCTACACGCACTTCGACACGGCGGCGTTGTACGGGTTCGGCGCGAACGAATCGCTCCTGGGTGCCGCGCTCCGCGAGCACCGCCACCGGGTCGTGCTCGCGAGCAAGGGCGGCATGTTTCGGAACGCCGAAGGGAAGCGGGAGATCGACGGGCGGCCCGAGGTCATCAGGACGCACTGCGAGGACAGCCTCGCGCGCCTGCAGACCGACGTCATCGACCTCTATTACCTCCACCGCTGGGACAAGCGCCTGCCGGTGGAAGACAGCGTCGGCGCGCTGGCCGACCTCGTGCGGGAGGGCAAGGTCAGGGCCATCGGGTTGTGCGAAGTGTCGGCTGCGACCATCCGCAGGGCGCATCGCGTCCATCCCATCGCGGCGGTGCAGACCGAGTACTCGTTGTGGACGCGGAATGCTGAGGTCGCCGTGCTCGACACCTGCCGGGAGCTCGGGATCGCGTTTGTCGCGTTCAGCCCGCTCGCGCGCGGGTTTCTCACCGGCGCGCTTCGCGACGTGTCGACGCTCCCGCCGACGGACATCAGGCTGAACATGCCCCGGTTCCAGGGGGAGCATTTCGCCCGGAACCTCGGGCTGCTCGACGGTCTCGGTGCCATCGCCCGCGAGCAGAGCTGCACGATGGCGCAGGTGGCCCTGGCGTGGTTGCTGGCACGGGGCGATCACCTCGTGCCCATCCCGGGGACGACGAGGCTCGACCATCTGGAAGAGAACGCCGGCGCGGCCCTCGTGCGGCTGAGCGAGGAGACCTCCGCGCGACTGGACGCGCTCATCAACCCGCGGACGGTCTCCGGCCCGCGCTACAACGCGGCCACCCTCCCCGAGATCGACACCGAAGAGATCCCACTCACGACCGCCGGCTGAGACCTGATAGGTTATAGCTGATACCCGAGAGCTCATCACAGAAGGAACCTGCGATGAAGATCTGCGTGGCTGGCACCGGCGCCATGGGCGCAACGCACGTGAAGGCGCTCAAGAAGATTGATGGGATCGAGATCGTGTCGGTGGCGAGTCGGACCGAGGAAGGCGGAAAGACGTTTGCCGCCGAGCACGGCATTCCGTTCCATTCGACCAGCCTGGAGGCGTGCGTTGATCGCCCCGGCGTCGAAGCCGTGATCCTGACGACGCCGAGCGAACAGCATCCCGAGCAGACCCTTCTGGCGCTCGGCAAGGGGAAGCACGTGCAGGTCGAGATTCCCATGAGCCTGAACCTGGCCGACGCAGAGAAGATGCTCGCGGCGGCAAAGCGGGCCGGCAAGGTCTGCATGGTCACGCACACCCGTCGCTTTTCGAGCCCGCACCGAGAGATCCGCCGGCGCATCCAGGAGGGGAGTTTCCACCTCCACCACATGGTGGTCGAGACGTACTTCTTCCGCCGGACCAATCTGAACATGCACGGGCAGCCGCGATCCTGGGTCGACAGCCTGCTCTGGCACCACGCCTGCCACTCGGTGGACCTCGCGTACTGGGTGACCGGCGACCCGAACTGGGACGTGTGGGGACAGAAGGGGCCGGATCATCGAGAGCTCGGGATCCCGATGGACATCACCGTCGCGATGAAATCCAGGAAGGGACCGCTCTTCACCATGGCGATGTCGTTCAACAACAAGGGCCCCTTCGGCGGCTTTTACCGGTACATCGGCGAGGAGGAGACCTACAAAGTGTTCCGCGACACGATGACCGACAGCGAGGGCAAGGAGGCTCAGCTCGACGGGGTCCTCGCGTTCGACCGTCAGGACATGGAGTTCGTCAGCGCCATTCGCGAAGGGCGGCAGCCCGAGTCCAGTGCCGAGAGCTGCGTGCCGACGATGGCGCTGCTCGACCGGATTGAAAAAGCGATGACCCGATAACGCCATGATCATCGATTGCCACGGTCACTACACGACGGCCCCCAAGGGGCTCCAGACGTTTCGCGACGCGCAGATCGAGGAGCTGAAGGATCTGTCCAGGCC
>JACQVC010000323.1 GCA_016209995.1 Gemmatimonadota bacterium | reverse complement strand
GTCCCGGAAGGGAGGCGAGAACATCACGGTCCCGGCGGGACCCGTCTGGTGGTGGTTGTACACGATCTGCGGGAACCACTCCGTGTACGCCACTCGGTTCATATTCTGCGTCTCGGCCAGGTTGGCCATGAAGAAGTCGCGGTTGTTGTCGTGCCCCGCGTACTGCTCGTACAGAACCGGGATGCCACTGGTGGTACGGGCCAGCGGGTCCGCTTCCCGCATGTACCAGTCGCTCAGCAGCTCCATACCGTCGGGATTCGTATGGACAGCCAGGATGATGATGTCATCCAGGAAACGCATAGTCTCCGCATCGGCGAGGCTCACCATGTCGTAGACGAGCTGCATGAGCTGTTGGGCCCCGAGCACCTCGCTGGCGTGCAGGCCGCCATCGATCCAGACCACGGCCTTCCCTTCCGACGCGAGCCGCCAGGCCTCCTCCTCCGTCACCCCCTCTGCCTTGGCCAGCCGCTCCGCGATCTCGCGGTAGCGCGACAGGCCACGCTGGTTCTCCGGCGACGTGATGATCGCCATCAACTGAGGCCGACCCTCCTCGCTAACACCGATCGTGTCGAGCACCATACGATCGGACTCGCGGGCCAGCTTCGCCCAGTAGGCCATCAGTTGCGTGTAGTCCGCGAGGTGGTAGTCGGTCCCGATCTCGAAGCCCAGCTCTGCCTGCGGAGTCGTGATTTGGCTCAACCGCGGCTGGGCGCCGGCGCGTACGCTGGTCGCGGGGATCAGGAGAAGCGCGCATAGGGCGCTCACCGCACGTCTGCTCATACGGGACTCCTTGTGGAGGGCGGATCACCGATGCGGAATCGGCGGTGCAAGCGCCCAGACGGCCGTATCTTGCAACAGAATAGGATGGGAGAAACGGGGGAGGCAAGTCGCGGTCATTCGCGCAGCCCCGGATACAGCCGCCGCGTCCGCCACAAGATCCAGAAGGAGACGGCCAGCCCTGCGATGCCCAGCGGTAACACGCCCTCCGGCAGCTGCTCGCCCTCCCATAGGCCCAGCCGTGCGGGCACCAACGCCGTCGCGTTGTTCAGCGCGTGCCAGAGCATCGCCGGAAAGATCGACCCCGTCAGCACGACCACGGCGCTCAAGAGCACACCTACGTAAGCGGTCGGGATCAGCCGGAACAGGCTCACGTGGAAGAACCCGAAGATCGCGCCTACCACCAGGCACAGAACCACCGGGTGGAAGCGGCGGCGCAGCCCGTGCAGGAGCACCCCGCGGAACGCGATCTCCTCGCAGATCCCCGGGAGCACGCACAGGAAGAACACGATCTGCCAGAGGGGTAGCTCGTCCGGCAGCAGGTACTGGCCGAACGACTCGACCACTTCCTCCGGCACCGGGAAGACGAGCTGCGCCAGGCGAGCGACTCCCACGCCGGTGACGAGGCCGGACGGCGCGCCCACGAGCACGGCGAGCCACGCGGCTGCGGGAGGAGCCCGCAGCGCCAGAGTCGAGCGCGGGTCCAGCCGGTAGCGTCGCATCATCAGGAGCGCTCCGCCGAAAAACAGAACGCCCAGGTTGAAAGTCACCTGTCCGCGGATGCCCACATGCTCCCCGAACCAGAGCGATGTCACCAGGAGCAGCGCCCACAGCACGCCGAACCAGGTCAGCACGCGGCGAGGGAAGAGCGCGGGTCCGCCCAGCAGCTCCGCTCGGTCCAGCTCGGCCGCCGTGATGAGCCGCTCTGTCGAGAGCGTCCCGACCGTGAGTCTGGCCGCGTACGCCGACGCCATGACGTTGACGAAGAAGGCGGCGCCCAGGGCGAGCCAATGGAACTCCCCCGTGAGCACCTCCCGGGACGCCACGGCCACGTTCGCCACCGGCACGAGCACCACCGCCGAGCGAAGCTCGATTCCGGGCAGCACGGCGGCAAAGGCCGGAATGAGGAGGAGCAGGAAGACGGGGAAGAAGTTGAACTGATACTCCTTGTAGGTCTTCGACACGCCGGACAGCAGGAGCTGAGCGCTGGAGACCAGCAGCGCCAGCGGTAGGTAGAGCAGGAGGAGCACTACGAGCGTGGCGGGCGTCACGCTCACCGCGAAGTCCTCCGGCAGCTCGAAGACCCCGAGCATCACGTAGACCAGCAGGTTCAGCATGTTGATGAGCGTGACGACCACGCCCACGGCCACGACAGAGAGCTGCTTCGCCCACACGACCTCCCAGCGGCGGGCCGCCGTGGTGAGCAGCGTCTCCAGCGTCCCGCGCTCCTTCTCCCCGGCGATAGCATCCGCGGCGACGATGGATCCACCCGTGAGCATCATCATGACGATGAGCGGGGCCAGAAGGATGCCGATGAGCGCGCCGGCCTCCTCCTCCCGGGTCGCCAGGTTGTTCGCCTCCAACGCGGCCACGTCGGCCGGGTCGAGCGGAAAGCCGCGCTCCCGGAAAAGCCGCTCGCGTTGCTCGCCGCGGAGGTCGCGGAGCGCGTCCCGGACCTCGCGCATGGCCGCGCCGGACCGCTGGCTGTTGTCGCGGTAGTGCAGCCGCAGGACCGGTACCTCGACGTCGTCCGCCTCGTCCGCAGCGGGCGCCGCTTCCGAGTCGTCTCCGCGCCCCGACGTGACCGCGCGCTCCCGTCGCGCTCGTTCCTCCTCGTCTCGGACCGTGCGCCACTCGTCCGGCGCCATCCCTTCGACCACGAGATGGATGCCTCCGGTCCTCAGCGCGGAGTCGGGCTCTGCGACCTGGCTCTCTTCGATGTGCAGCGCCGGCTGGCTCGTGTCAGCAGTCGCCGCCCGCCGCGTCAGGGCGTCGCGCACGAGCGTCCCGGCCAGGTCCCGCTGCGTCCCGGTGACTGCGTAGTAGTAGGTGGCCGACTCGAGACTGACTCGCTCACGCTCTTCCACCGCGCGCGTCACCAGGATGATCGCGGGAAACAGGAAGAGCGGGAGGATCACTCCGATAAAGATGGTCCGCTTGTCACGGAGGAGCATGCGGATCTCGCACCGGAACAGGGTCCAGAGCACCTCCCTGCCGCCGGCCATTTAGCGCTCCTGCGCACCCAGCGCGGCGCGCTCCGCGGCTTCGATCTCCTTCCGGCCACCGACGTACGCGACGAAGATGTCCTCCAGGTAGTGCTTGCCCGTGTCTCGCCGCATCCCGTCCAGCGTGTTCGAGGCCAGGATCTTCCCGCGATGGATGATGGCGATATGGTCGCAGAGCTTCTCCGCCTCGCTCATGATGTGCGTGGAGAAAAGGATGGTCTTCCCGTCATCCCTGAGGTGCCGGATCACGTCTTGCATCTCGAGAGCATTGAGCACATCCAGGCCCACGGTGGGCTCGTCGAAGATGAGGACGGGCGGATCGTGCGCTACGGTGCGGGCGATGGAGACCTTCTGCTTCATCCCGCTGGAGAGCTTGTCGACGCGCGCGTCGGCGTACTCCGCGATGCCGAAGCGCTCCACCAGATAGTCCACTCGCTCCGTCACACGCTCCCCTGGATAGCGGTTGACGCGCGCGAAGAACTCCAGCGTCTCCCGGGCCGTGAGGCGCGGATAGAGGGCCGTCGAGGCGGAGTAGAAGCCCAGGTTCCGCCGCACCGCCTCCGGATCCGCCACCACGTCGTGACCCAGGAGCGAGGCCTCACCGGACGTGGGCTTCAGGATCGTGGCGAGCATGCGCAGCGTCGTGGTCTTTCCGGCGCCGTTCGCACCCAGTAGACCGAAGATCTGTCCCGGCAGGCAGGCGAAGTCGATGCCGTCCACCGCCCGCACCTCGCCGCGAAACTCGTCGTAAAAGCTCTTGCTCAGCGCTCGCACGCTGATGGTCGGGCCAGTCATGCGGCCGGTCTTCCCAGCGCCTGTCGGCTGCGCCTGCCGACGACCGGCGAGCGATCCCGCAGGAACTTCCAGAAGCTGCCGTCATACGAGCCCAACAGCAGATCCTCGAACTGAAGCACCCAGCGGGCAGACCAGAGGCAGACCGCCACTAGGCCCAGCCCCACCAGCAGCGTGAGCCCGATCAGCGGCCAGGCGAAGCGCCCCACGATCGCGTCCCGGATCATCATCGCCACGTTCGCAACGGGCACCAGAGCGATACCCGCAGTGAGCCGGTTGTCCGGCGACTCCCCCAGCACGATGGGGATTATGGCGAGCCAGTAGACCGGCGTGACCATCGACTGGCCCTCTTTGAACGTCCGCGCGAACGCCGCCAGGATCATCATCGCCGCCGCGAAGAAGAGCGCCAGCAGCGCCGACCCGAGCACCATGATCGGTACGGCGCTCACCGGGATGCGGAACTCGAAGGCCTCGCTGCCGCCGGCCATCAGCGGCCGAAAGATCGGGCCCAGCGCCACGGTCACGGCGACGGCGTTGAGGATTCCGGCCAGCGCGCCCAGCGTCGCCACGTGCAGGTACTTCGCCGTCACCACGCTCGCGCGCGACGCCGCCAGCGTCAGCGTCGTCTCCCAGGTCCGCCGCTCGCGCTCGCCGGCCGTGGCGTCCACGGCGGGCACGAAGCAGCCTAGCGCTACCATCACGACGAGGAACAGCGGGATGATGGTGCCCAGGAGCATAGCGCCCATCTCGCGCTCGCTCGCGACGTTGCGCGACGCGACGCGGAACTGCTCGAGCTCCTCGGGGGTCAGCCCCAGCCCGCCCGCTTCCCACTCGAGCCACCGGTCCCGGTATCGCTCGATCGCGGCCTCCACACGCTCCCGGGCCGCGCGACTCCTTGCCTCCGAACGGTCGAAGCTCACGCGGACCCTGAAGTTACCACTCAGGGCCGACCCGGCCACGTCCGCTGGCAGGAATTCCAGAACGGCATCCAGCTCCCTCGCCCTCACCGCCTCTACGGCCTCCACCGCGTCCGCGGGCTCGTCCCGCAGCTCCACCGACTCCAGCGCGTCCAGGGTATCCCGAAGCTCTGCATGCTCTGGCGGGAGGCCCGTCACCACCACGCGAGACACGAAGCCCTGCGTGAGCCCCTGCACGAAGGAGATGCCCGTGATCGTCACCCACAGGATGAACGGATACAACACGATCGGGAGCAGGATACTGTTCATCACCATCGTCCGCTCCCGCAGCGCCGCCCGTAGCTCGCGCACGTACAGGATCGCGATGTCCCGCGGAACCAGGCGAGGACGAGTCATAGCCCATTACGGCCCGCACCCGACCGAACGCATCGATCGAGATGGGTCAGAAATACTTCTCCAACATCTTCATCTCCACGCTACTCCTCTCCAGCGAGCTTCGATAACAAGCTTCTATGACCGCCAACGCATTGATCGCCTCCTCCACGCCTGTTTCGAAGCTCACCCTCCTATCTGCTACAGCGTCAAAAAACTCGTCGATCTCTTCCTTCAGACTGTCAGTCGGCTCCAGTTCGATCGCCCTTGCCGGACAAGGTCTTCTCTTCTTGTCTCGGCCCGATCGCAAGGATAGCCGACCTTTATTGATATAGATGGCGCCCTCCGTACCATAAATATTCAGGATATCCTCAGAAACCGTGGAATAGTTCGACTCCAAGAAAGCACATACTCCGTTCTTGAAATGAAGCAAAACGGCGTTCGAGTCGGGCGCCTCGGTCCGACCCGAAACATTC
>JACQVC010000322.1 GCA_016209995.1 Gemmatimonadota bacterium | reverse complement strand
CGCACGAAGGCGGGACTGGACCCCACGATATCGTCGTCGGGCGCCCCTCGATCCACGCGTTCGCGCAGTGCCCGGTTCTCCAGCGTCAGCCCGCGATACCGCGCCGCTCGATCCACCGCGACCACCAACTGATCGCCCGTGAACGGCTTCGCCAGGTAGTCGAACGCGCCCTCCCGCATCGCCTGCACCGCGGACGCAATACTGGCGTACGCCGTGATCACCACGACGGGCAGCGCCGGATCCTCGGCCAGCGCGGCGGCCAGAATCGAGAGTCCGCTCACGGCGGGCATCCGCAGATCCAGGAGCAGCGCGTCCGGGCGCACCTCGTGGAACAGCTCGTGGAACCCCAGCGGCTCGCCCAGCGTCCAGCAGGAATAGCCCTCCGCCGCCAGCAGTCGCCGGCAGTTCTCCAGCATGTCCGGCTCGTCGTCCACGACGAGGATGCGGCCCCTGCTCATGCGAGCTCCCGCGGCCCGAGGGGCAGCCGGACGATGAACCGGGCGCCTCGCCCCTCCTCGCTCTCGACGCGGATGCGGCCGGCGTGCCGCTCGACGATGTTGCGGCACACGGTCAGCCCGAGGCCGGTGCCGCCCCGCGGGCCTTTCGTCGTGAAGAAGGGCTCGAAGATCCGCTCGCCCAGGTCCGGCGGCACGCCCTGCCCACTGTCCTGAACCTCGAGCTCGACCGCGTCGCTCGCCGGCGAGAGCCCCACACGGACCGTGACCGCGCCACCCGCCGGAGTCGCATCCGCCGCGTTGAGCAGCAGGTTCATGCAGACGGTCTCGAGGCCCTTTTCGCTGCCGAGCACGGGCGGCAGGTCGTGGCCGGACACGAGCTCGAGGCGAACGCCGCGCGCCACGAAGGTCCCGTCCACCAGGCGGACCATCCGCGCAGCCACCTGGTCCAGTGCGACCGGCCCGAACTGATCGCGATCGTCCGAAGCGAAGCGGAGCAGATCTCCCGTCACGTGGCCCAGCCGGGCCGTATGCTCGCGCAGGACCGCGAGGTCATCCTCGAGAAAGCACGCGGCGCAGCGGTCACGAATGTCACGAGCCATGCACTCGATCCGGTTGCCGAGGATGGCCAGAGGATTGTTCAGCTCATGGGCCAGGGCCGCGGCCACGACGCTCGCCGCGGCGAGCCGCTCGGAGCGACGCATCTGTTCCTCGAGCTTCGCCTGCAGTCTCGCGTCGCGGATGATGAGCGAGTTCCCGAGCGGTCCGCCGCTCTCGTCGCGCATGAGCGTCTCGGTCACCGTCACCGCGATCGGCTCGCCTCCCTTCCGGACGCGCCGCGTCGGGAAGTTCACCACCGCGCCCCGCTCGGCGAGCTGGCGCCGGTAGTGCGCGGCCTCGCGCTCCGCGTGCGGTGACCGCGGGAGCAGCAGCTTATCCGCATCGCGTCCCAGAGCTTCGGCCGCCGTGTGGCCAAAGAGCGACTCGGCCCCGCGGTTCCACACGCGGATGTGTCCGTCCGGATCCAAACCAAGGATCGCGTCGGCCGAGTGATCGAGAACGTTGGCCAGCTCGGCGTACGTCTCCCGCAGCGCACGCGTCCGCTCGGCCACCAGCTCCTCGAGCTTGCGCCGGTGGGCGGAGAGCGCCGTGGCCATAGCCGAGAAATCGCCGGCCAGGTCCTCGAGCTCGTCGTTCGTTTCGATCTGTAGCGGCTGGGGCGGCTCGCCGAGCGCCAGGCGCCTGGCCCCTTCCCGGAGCCGATAGATGGGACGCGTGAGCTGATTGGCGGCCAGGACGGCGAGACCCAGCACCAGGGTGACCGCGAGTACGGCGCCGCCCGCCACCCAGCGCAGGAAGCTCCGCACCGGCGCCTCCGTCGCTGACAGCGGGACCACACGAAAGAGAACGAGCGGACCCGTCCCGGAGCGGCCGAGCGACAGCGGCGCGAAGCTCACAATCCGGTTCGCCGCCGCCGGCAGCGTCCCGGCGCGGCCGGAAACAATCTCCGAGGCCAGATCGGGCGAGAAATCCGTCCGCAGATCCAGTTGCGCGCGTGACGCCAGCAGGCTCGCCCAATCCCGCTTGCGCGCCGAGTGGTATAGGAAAAACCCGCTCGAGTCGACTAGCCCGGTCTCGCCCGCCAGGTGCGGCGACCCCACTTCCAGCCCCGAGAACAGCACCGAGGCATACGCCTCGCCCACGACCACGCCCAGAAGCGAACCACCCGCGTCCCGAATCGGGACCAGAATCGCGACCGCCGCGACCGGATTCGCCTCACGGCTACCCCCGACCTCGGCACGCAGCTCGACCGGCAGCAGAAGGCGATCGCCCGCCTTCAACCGCTCCGCCCGGTACGCATAGTAAAGCCCGGCGATGTCTCCACGATCGGGATCCTGGGCGCCCGCCTCGCCCCCGCTCCCCGCCCGAGCCAGCAACAGCAGATCGCCGTCCGCTCCCACCAGCTTGACCTGGTATAGCACGGGCTTGAACGCCAGGAACGCCGACGCCAGGCGCGCCGCCTGCGGACCCGGATCCTCTCCGGCACGCGCCAGCGCCGGCTCGAAGACGGCGTGCGCCAGATACGCCACGTCCTCCTCGGCATCCTGGAGCGCGGCCTGAACCTGGGCCCGCGACGCCTCGAGATCATGCTCGAGCGAAGCCTTCGCGATGACGCGCAGATGCTCGACGGTGACTCGCGTCGCGAAGGCAGCCACCACGCCGAGCGGCACGAGGGCCAGCGACGCGAACGCGATCGCTAGCTTGGCTCGAATGGTCAGCCGAGGAAACAGCTTGTTGAGATTCAGCATCGACCCGCCCGGCAGCCGGGGAACCCACCTCGCCACCCTGCTGGGACTGCATCTGGATGTGACTGTGACCGTCTCGCCGCAAGCTCCTGAAGTACAACATCTATGCCACGCTCCTCCGGGCCTCACCCAGCTCGCAAACCTCCGCCCTTCCAGGGGGATGCAGCCTATCCCCCCTCCGGCCACGCCTTCGGTCCCTGCGGGACACCCCGACCCCTACTGTGACATTCCCGGTCCCACCCGGTGCCGGGGGCTACGGGAATCCGCGGCGCGAGACGCTTCCGCATTCGTTCCGGTGGCGGCCCGGGAGTGTCGTCAGTCCTGCACGCCGTTGGGGCGAACCAGCGAGGATGAAAGGCGGGTCAGAACGTGGCCTGAAGCAGGAGGTAGGCCCAGTGCAGGTTTGTGCCTTCGCGGCCGAGGCCCGCGAGCGCCGCGGCGGCGCCCGTCCTGAAGTAGCCGTATCCGGCCTGGAGGAGCGTGCCCTGCGCGAGCGCGTAGGGCACCGTGATGTCCAGCTCGGACCCGATGGTCCGGCCGCCGGCGGCCGGCCGCTCGGTGACCCGGAACACGTGGAAGGCCGTGTTCACAGTGAGGTCGCGGCTGAGGCGCACGGCGAGGTCGCCGATCCCGTCCACGAGCCCGCGGTCGCCGGTCTGGGCGGCCGGATCGAGGAACAGGTCCATGAAGCCGTAGAAGCGGTGGTTCGTGCCGTAGAGAGTGTGGAACGCCTCGTGGTCTGTATCGCCGGGATTGGCGTCACCCGCAAGCCAGTCCACCCCGATGCCGACGGATGCGAGCGGGCGCGGCGGTCCCAGCCAGGCGATGCGGCCGCCGCCGAGCCAGGCGCCGATGTCCTGTTTGGGACCGACGCCGCCGAGCGCGAGCTGGTTCCCGAGCTGGTAGGCGCCCTCGGCCTCGAGGCGGACGCGGCCGCCAAGCGTGCGTTCGGCCCGCGCGCCGACTGTGGTCCGGTCCACGCCGGTGAAGCTGCGGTAGGCGGCGTTGCGGTCGTGCAGGAGGAAGAGCTGGGCGCGCGGAGCCTCGACGATGAGGCCGAAGAAGCCGTGATCCCGGTCCTCTCCCTCGTTGGCTCGCGGGTCGAGCCCGGTCGCTGCGACCCGATCGTACTCGCGGACCACGGCCGCGAATCCGATGAGCCGCACCCGCTCACGTGGGCCGGTGACTTGCACGCGCAGGGCATCGAAGGCCTGCCCCGTGTTCGACCAGTCCACGGGTCCGAGCAGCCGCTCGTTGCCGAGCGTCAGCTCCTGGCGCCCGGCCGTCGCGCGAACGGCCGCGTGGCCTGCCTCTGCGCTGAGCTCGATGTAACCT
>JACQVC010000330.1 GCA_016209995.1 Gemmatimonadota bacterium | reverse complement strand
CCCATATGAGGAGCGCCAGGAAGATCAGACCGAGCGCAATGACGGAGTATCCCACGACCGTGCTGAGCAGGCGCGCCAGGTCGGACGGCGGATGCGTCTCGAGCTGGGAGAGACGGCCCTGCGCGCGCAGCCGCTCGTACTCGAGCGGGTGCTCCTCTTGCATGTACTCGGTCGTCGCCTTGCCGGTGAAGATCACGGTGTCGATCGGGAACTTCCCCGGCCGCAAATGCGTGTTGAAGAAGTGCACGGTGAAAATGAAGCCGGTGGCCAGGATCGCTTCATCGCCGTGCACGATCGTGGCTACGTTGAAGATCCAGCCGGGCAGGAAGCGCCCGAAAAGCTCGGGGAACCAGAGCAGCAGACCGGAGCCGCCGATGATCGCCATGCCCCAGAACACCGCCAGATAGTCGAACTTCTCCAGGTAGCTGTAGCGATCGAAGCGTGGCTTTTCCCCGCCGCGCACGAACCAGCGCAGCATGCCGAGCACGTCGCGCACATCCTTCGGCTGCGGGACCATCGACTCGGGACCCCAGAAGAGGCTCCACCGCTGGTCGGTCGTGAAGAACAGCCAGGTCACATACCCGAGGTGCGCGCCGAAGTAGCCGAACGTGATGATCGCGCAGACTCTGTGAATGAAGCCCGCGGCCTCCGGTCCACCGATCAGCATCATCAGGACGCGGGCCCACCCCTGCTCGGCGAAGTGCAAGGGCATCCCCGTGAAGGCGAGGCCCAGGAAGGAGAACATCACGAGGATATGGCTCAGCCGGTGCACGCGGCCGAAGCGCAACAAGTACGGGCCGCGCCCCCGGTCTGCTACGCTCCACGCGGTCCGACTCATTCTCGTCCCTCCCCGCCACCCGTTCCGCCGCCGACCCTGGCCCGCTCGATGAGCGCGCGCACGGCCCACAGCCCCGTGTGAATGCCGAAGAAGCCGAATACGCCGACGAGCAGCGCCGTCATGGCCGTCGCCGCCCAGAACAACACGGGATAGCGATCGCGGTCCCCGTGATCCGCGTGCGGGTAATACTGCGCGAAGCTCTGCGTCGCCCCCGCGTGGCAGGCCCGGCACGTCTCGACGATGTTGCCCGCGCTCACGCTCGACAGCGGATCCGACGCCGGCCGCACGTTGTGAGCCGTGTGACAGTCCGCACACCTCGCCGCCAGCTCCCCGCCCAGCAGCGTCGTCTTGCCGTGGTAGCTGTGGGTGTACGTCTCGTACAGCGCCTCGTGACAGACTCCGCACTCGGTCACGATGTCCGCGTCCCAGCGGGGCTCGTCCACGCGTGTGATCTCGTGCGATGTGTGGCAGTCCACGCAGACCGGCGCGGGATTGTCCGCAGGGGGAGCGCCGGCGCTCTCCTCGCGCAGGCGCTGGCCGTGACGCGCGGCTTGGTAGATCTCCAGAACGCCCTCATGACACTGGCCGCAGGTAACCGGAACGCTGTCTCGCGAGACGCTCGAGGCGCGCGACGTAGGCGGTTGGATCAGATGCGCGTGATGACAGTCGGAGCAGGTGGCCGCGACCGCGAGGCCGCCCGCCACCGCACGACCGTGCACCGTCGCTCGATACTCCGCCACGACGTCCCGGCCCTCCACCCTCTCCATCGCTTCCGCGTCCCCACCGGCGGCGTGACAAACCGCGCACGTCGCGATCTCGTTCAGCGCATGGACCGACGAGCGCCGGTCGCTCGCCGCGTAGACGTCATGGTAGCCGTGGCACTCGACGCACGCGCCCGCTACGCGCTCCACCTCGCCGGCGCCCCGGTGCACCGACGCGGCCACGTCCTCCAATACCTGCCCGTGGCAGTCGCCGCACGAGCGCACCCATAGTCCACCCACCGGAGACTCGAAGCGCACGAGCTGCTCGGGAGCGAGCGCGGAGGGATTCGGCGCGTGCGGATACCGCTGGTCGTAACCCACGTGGCACGCCGCGCAGCCAATGCCGCCGTGCGCGGTCTCCGCCAGCCGCGTGGCCGGCACGTACAGCACGCTGTCCGCGGCCGCGCTGTCACCCTTGCCCACCAGGAAGCTCGCGTCGCCGTGGCAGCGGTTGCACTGCGCGACACCCTGCGCCGAAACGGTCGTCGGCTCGAGCAGAGCGAACAAGAGCCCGCCGGCCACCGCCAGCTCCGAAACCCCTGCGATTCGCCTCATCTTCCCCCACTCGGACGCGGGCTCCCGCGTCGTCCGCGCAGATGCCACCGTCCGTCGCCACAAGAAACTAACGTACCGCTCGGGGACCTTCCGCCGCAGCCGCTCTACGCTAAGTCATACAATAACTTGCAGAGCCCGCGTCTGGCTGTGGGCCGGCCGTCTCCCACCATCGGGGACGAACCGTCACGCACGTCAACCGGCGACTGAGGACAATTCGTCCCCGTGGCACTTGCCGACGATACCAGATAGGCTTCAGCGTCAAGCAGCGCGTAGGTTCAACCCGCGTCTCCGCGAGTGACCTACTCAATGAGTTGAGTAAGATTACTCAATGTCATGAGCAAACCCAGAGGCGTGCCGGTCCGCGCAAGCAGGCGCTCGAGCTGTCGCAGGAAGGCGGCGGCGGCGTGGCAGGCAGAACGGGAACGCCATGAAGATCCTCGTCATCGAGGATGACAAGAAGGTTGCTAGCTTCCTCGAGCGTGGCCTGCGCGAGGATGGCTACGCGGTGGACCTGGCGCACGATGGCGTGGACGGCTCCACGAAGGCGCACGTCCACCAGTACGACCTGCTGATCGTGGACGTGATGCTCCCCGGGAAGTCCGGCTTCGAGATCGTG
>JACQVC010000312.1 GCA_016209995.1 Gemmatimonadota bacterium | reverse complement strand
CTGTACACGAGCGGGCTGCGCGTCCACACTACGTTGGACCTGGATATGCAGCGGATCGCCGAGAAGGTCATGCAGGAAGGTTGGAACCGCATCGAGAGTCTACCCGGCTACTCGCACCCGAAATACGATCCGGCTGCGGAGCGGGGCGCGGACTGGGCGCCCAACGAGACCCCGTATCTCCAGGGCTTGTTTGTGGCGATCGATCCCCGGACGGGCGAGGTGAAAGCGTTGGTCGGGGGTCGCGACTTCGACGAATCGAAGTTCAACCGGGTGACGCAGGCGAGGCGGCAAGCCGGCTCATCCTTCAAGCCTATCGTGTACGCTGCGGCGATCGCCAGCAGGGTCCCGGCCTCGCATATCATCGTGGACGCGCCGGTCATGCTGATGCAGCCGGATAGCACGGAGTGGCGGCCCAGTAACTACGACGGTGAGTTCAACGGGCCGATGACGATCCGCGAGGGGCTGCGGCGCTCGATTAACATGGTGGCGATCAAGCTGGGGATGGAGGTCGGACTGGAGACCGTGGTGCAATATGCGCGCCGCTTGGGGCTCCGCACCGAGGTCCCGCCCTACGAATCCACGTCGATTGGCGCCGCGACCGTGATTCCCTTGGAGATGGCCGAGGCGTACACGGCGTTTGCGACGCTGGGCTCGAAGGCTCGGCCGTATCCGATCCGTCAGGTCGAGGACTACCAGGGGCGCGTACTCTGGCGCGCGGAGCCCGAGCGGACGGAAGCGCTGGACAGTCTGGCGTCCGGCGTCATGATCTCGCTTCTGCAGGAGGCGGTGAACCGCGGCACCGGCGCCTCCGTTCGCAACCCGGCCGGTGCGAATCTTCCGTACGAGGTTCCGGTGGCCGGCAAGACAGGCACCACGAACGACGAGACGGATGTGTGGTTCATCGGGTTCACGCCCGATCTCCTCGCCGTGGTCTGGTTCGGTTTCGATCGGCCCACCACGATTGCGGAGCGGGCAGTGGGGGGCGGTCTGGCGGCCCCGGTCTGGGGCAAGTTCATGCGCAGCGTGTACTATGGCGATGCGGACCTGGGGCTGAACGAGCCGCTGCGTCCGCTGCCGGAGCCATGGCCCATGCCAGCGCAGCTGACCACCCGGCTGGTGGATAGCAAGAGTGGAAAGCTGGCGACGGAGTGGTGCCCGTACGACCTGACGTACTCGGAGGTATACCTCCCGGGCACGGAGCCTACCGAACCGTGCGATCTGCACGGGCCATCACTGCTCCGTCGCTGGACCAGACCCTGAGGTGGATTCCGCCGAAGAACCAGTGACCGAGCCGCTAGCCGCTCAAGCCGTGGGTCGAGCGCTAGAGCGCCTCTTCGTTTTCGATACTACCCATCACGCGCTTTGGGCCGAGGAGGTATCTCGACTGCGTGAGATCCCGGCGGAGGTCGTAGCGGCGCCCCGTGAGTCCCGCGCGAAATGCGACCTGGCGCTCCGCACACGGCCGGACCTGCTCACTGCACTCGGGACCGCGCTACAGGAGGAGGGCGTGCCCCACCGGCTCTACCCTTAACCTACCACCCTCCTGCGGGCTCCCGCTACCACGTCCTCGACCTTCCCGCGCACCTCGCCGGTCAAGTCATCGAGGCGGTGCGTCGCCGAGTCCCGCAGGTCGCGCGCCGCCCGGCGCAGCATCCGCCGAGTGCGGCGACCGCTCTGCGGTGCGAGCAACAGCGCAGCGGTAGCACCCAGGACGGCGCCGAGAAGGACTCCCGAGAGGAAGCTGACCGCACTGCGGGCAGCCTCGTTCGCGTGCCTCTCCTCGATTTCGCGTCCTCTTGATTTCCTCATTGCGTCAGACTCTCCGTGTGGAAGCTCTACCAGCGAACACACTGTAACAGCCGGCCGACCTGTTACGGCCGACCCGTGACCCATTCCGGCTGCCTCTGCATGAGGCTCTCGATCGCGTCCACGGCACGTGGGACGTCGGCGGTGAGCAGCTCGTATCCGTTCCTGGTCACAAGGACATCGTCCTCGATGCGCACGCCGAGCTCTTCTTCCGGGATGTAGATGCCGGGCTCGATGGTAAGGACCATCCCTTCGGCGAGCGGCGTGCGATAGTCGCCGACGTCGTGTACGTCCATGCCCAGCCAGTGCGAGAGGCCGTGAATGAAGTAGCGGGTGCAGGGGTCGCTGCCGCACAGGCTGCCGGAGTTCTGGTCCATGTACGCGCGTGAAATGCGGTCCAGCTCGCGGATCGTGATCCCTGGCCGCACCGCTTGCATGGCCGCTTCCTGAGCGCCGAGAACCAGCTCGTAGATGGCTCGCTGGCGCGGCGTGAAGCGCCCCGCGACCGGTAGCGTGCGCGTAACATCGGCCGTGTAATAGCCGAACTCCGCGCCGATATCGATCACGATCAGGTCATCGCCATCGGTTTGACGCCGGTTCTTGTCGTAATGGAGCGTGACGCTATTGGGACCGGCCCCAACGATGGACGGGAATCCCAATCGCTCGGCGCCGTGAGCGCGGAAGACGTACTCGATGGCCGCTTCGATCTGATACTCGTACTGGCCGGGGGCCGTGAAGCGCATCGCCTCACGATGCGCTTCGCCGGTGATCTGGATGGCGCGCCGGAGGCGCTGCAGCTCATCCTCGTCCTTGACGAGTCGTAGGGAGGCGAGGATCGGGGCGGCGTCGGTGACACTGCCTCGGTAGCCTTGCAGCATGCGGGCCAGCGTGGAATCACGGGCCGCTGCGCCGAGGGACACGTAAACGGTCGAGGGAGCCGGAGATGCGCCACCCGCGAGCCAGGCGGCAAGATCGGACTCGAACGATTCGGTCGACCTCACCTCGGCGATTCCGGTCATGGCGGCCGCTTCCGGACCGGGCCCGAGCTTGGGACCCGTCCAGGCCTCCTGAGCCGGATCGCGAGGTGGGAGGTACAGCACGGCGTCCGGACGTCCGGATCCGGTGGCGCGAACGACCAGCCACGAGCTCGGTGTCTCGAGCCCCGTCAGGTAGAAGAAGTTGTTGTCCTGCCGGAAATCGGAATCCTGCAGGTAGTCCCGCTCAAGATCCCTCAAATCCTGCGAGCCAATGATCGCCAGGCCCGTACCCAACTTCGCTGCCAGGGCGGTGCGGCGAGCCGCGAGCCGATCGATCGCCACGGGGCCGGCTGGCGATCCGTGCTGGGCGTTGAGAGTCCCGGCGCAGGCGGCCAGAACGAAGCCGATCCCCGCGAGCACACGTGCCTGACGAGCCAAGTTGACTTCCCGCACCTTGAGGAAATGATCACGCTACCGCAGCATACGGCGACGGCGTCCGCCCGCGCAATCACCTGGAATCCAGATCGTGGGTCAATTGATTGACCCAGCACCGGAGTCCACGCTCCTTGTAGGGGGCACAAGACCAATCTATTATTTGAGTTTACAGCAATGGCGGGTGTTCCGTTCCGCTCGGCCCTGGCCTTGCGCACAAGGAACGACATGAGTCCAATGCCTCGGAGTCGCCGTGAGGTCCTGGTCCCTGCCCAGGCGCTGGCGGCCCTGCGACGCGGTTTGCGCGTCGAGGCCGGGCCGCTGGCGGCTGCCCATGCGCTGCACGCCGCCGGGTACGCCGCGGGCGATTCCATCTTCGACATGCTTTCCGACTCGGCCGGCCGACCGCTCACGGAGTTGAGCGCTCGCAGGTTCTGGAACTACGTATCGGAGCTGCTGTCCCGCCGTGGTTGGGGCTCACTCGAACATCGCGACGTGCCGCCCGCTCTCGGGCTGATGGCCTCCAGCGATTGGGCCGAGGCCGAGGCGACCACCGAGGAAACGCAGCCGTCCTGTCACTTCACCATGGGCCTCCTGGCCAACTTGCTGGGGCGCGTCGCGGGCGGGGCCGTGTCGGTGCTCGAGGTGCGGTGCCGCGCCTGCGGCGACGCGGAGTGCTGCTTCGCGTTCGGCTCCGAAGCGGCCATCCACGCGCTTTACGGCCGCCTCCTCGATGGCCAGCCGTTCGAGGAGGCGGCAGGCGCGCTGTAGCGCTCTGCGACTCCTCTCCTTTCTCACACAGCCGACGCGAAATCGAAGAGAAGCCTGAAATCCAATCCGGTGGGCGATGCGCGGATGAAACGTGTACTGGGCATAGATTACGGAGAGCGAAGAATTGGGATGGCGATCAGTGATCCGACGGGCACGATCGCCCAGCCGCTCCCGCCGCTGCGGCGACGTCGCGGCCGGCGGCCGCCGTACAAAAGCATTCAAGACGTGGGAGCCCGGTACGACATCGGTGCCCTGGTGCTGGGGCTCCCGCTGGATCTCGAGGGCGAGGAGACGTCATGGAGCGCCGAGGTCCGCGCCGTTGGTCAGGAGCTCAGCCGCCGCGTTGGCGTGCCGGCTCATTTCGTGGATGAGCGTTTCACGTCCGTGCAGGCCGAGCGTGCCATCCGGAGCCTGGGACTCCCGCGCGGTGAGCGCGAGCGCAAGGACCGGGTCGACACGGCTGCGGCTGTTCTGATCTTGCAGTCGTGGCTCGACCGGCTCGACCGCTCATGAGGGCAAGCCGCTTCACGCTCGTTCCACGCAAACCTTCGTTTGCGTGGGGGCCCCTGGCCGTTGCGGCGACCTTTCTCGTCGTCACGGCTTGTTGGGACGCACCGCCCTGGTCGGAGTCCGTCGAGGTCAGGGTTCCGCCCGGAGCCAGCCTATCCGTCGTGGCCGACTCGCTAGCCGCCCGTGGAATACTCAAGAATCCGCGACTGTTCACGCTCTGGGGTCGCATCCGCAGGCTCGATCGCGAGATCCAGGCCGGCATGTACGCATTCCGGCCGGGCAGTGGGTGGAACACGATCCTTCGCGATCTCAGCCGCGGCGCTGTGTTGACGCTCCCAGTCACGATTCCCGAAGGATTCCAGTTGCGCGACATCGCCGAGCGCATCGCGCCGATCACGGAGCTCGAGGCCGATAGTGTGGCTGCGATTCTGACGGCCCCGGCCGCTGCCGAGGCATTCGGCGTGCCGGGTCCGACCCTCGAGGGGTACGTCTTCCCGGACACGTATCTCTTCGCGCCCGGAACTCCGCTGGACCGCGTGATCGCGACCCTCACAGGCCGGTATCGCGCGTTCTGGACTCCGCAGCGGCTTGCACGCGCTGATTCGCTGGGACGCAGCCAGGTCGAGATCACCACACTGGCGTCGATCATCGAAGCGGAAGCCCAGCGGGCGGCGGAAATGCCGCTCATCTCGGCAGTCTATCACAATCGCCTGGCCCAGCGATATCCGCTGCAGGCCGACCCGACCGTTCTCTACGCGATCGGCGAGCACCGCACGCGGCTGCTGTATAGCGACATTGACGCGGTCGCGGACCATCCATACAACACGTATACGCAGCCCGGGCTGCCTCCCGGCCCCATCGGCTCTCCGGGCGAGAAAGCCCTGAGTGCCGCGCTCTACCCGGCCGCCGTCGACTACCTCTATTTCGTGGCCCAGGGCGATGGCTCCCACGTGTTCAGCCGCACGCTCGAAGAGCACAATCGCGCGCGCGTCGCGGTCCAGCGCGATACCGTGTCCCCTTGAGCGTGACTGAACCCGACATCCGTGCAGCACTCCGGCTCATCGTCATCACGGATCGAGGGCTCGCCTCTCCGGGAAGCGTCGAGGAAGTCGTCGAGCTGACGCTGCGCGCCGGCGCTCGCGCCATCCAGCTCCGCGACAAAGGCGCCAGCGCAAGCGAGCTGCTCGCGCAGGCCCAGCGGCTGCGGACCCTCACACGAGACTACGCCGCTCTGCTCTTCGTGAACGACCGCGTGGATGTGGCGCTCAGTGCCGGGGCGGACGGCGTTCATCTCGGCCCCGACGACCTGCCAGTGGCGGCCGTGCGACGCGTGACCCCCGCAGCCTTTCTGATCGGCTTCTCGACCGACGACCCGGCAGAGGCCAGGCGTGCCGTTCAGGATGGCGCCAGCTACATAGGCTGTGGGACGGTTTACCCGACGGGAAGCAAGTCGGACGCCGGTGAGGTCATCGGCCTCGGCCGGCTCGACGAGGTCGCACGCAGCGTGCCGGTTCCGGTTATCGGTATCGGTGGGATCGACGCGGCGCGCGCCGCTGAGGT
>JACQVC010000324.1 GCA_016209995.1 Gemmatimonadota bacterium | reverse complement strand
CATTGGTCGTTGCCTGCCAGCCCCAACAGCCGGCCGAGGAAGCGGCCGCCGGCGGAGAACCCATGCCAGCCGCCGCCGAGCCGGCCCCGGGCAGCCCCGAGTGGAAGATTCAGAACGCGCTTAGCGCGGCGCCACCCGAGATCGGCGGAGCCGCCACCGTGATGGACTGGCCGGCCAATGAGGGGGGCCAGCCAACGCAACTGCGGGCGGGCACGAACGGCTGGACGTGCTTCCCGACCACACCGGCGGTGTTTGCGGCAGCGGCGGGGCAGGACCCCATGTGCCTGGACGCGGCTTGGCTGGCTTTCGCCACTGCATGGATGTCCAAGCAGACCCCCCGGATCACGGCGCTCGGGACCGGCTACATGCTGCAAGGCGATGCGGGTGCGAGCGGTACCGATCCGTTCGCCACGGGCCCGACGCCGGACAACCAGTGGGTCGTGTCCGGGCCTCACACCATGATCGTAGTACCCGACACCAGAGTGCTGGACGCGCTTCCGGCGGAGCCGTCCGGCGGCGGGCCCTGGGTGATGTGGAAGGGCACCGCCTGGGCGCACGTGATGATGCCGGTCGCCCGCTGACGACTGAACCGCCCGCGTAGCCGACCGGGCGGGCCAAATGCACAAGGGAGGCAGTCACGGTCTCCAGCCGTGCTTGGCTGGAGGCCGAGGATTTGCCTCCCTCTTGTTCTTTCTTGTGCGGGGGCGAACTCCCGCCGCGTGTCGGGCTTCGCGTCGATGGGTTCCGCTCGATGTGCTAACTTGGGCCCCGTGCGCGCCATCACGTTCGATGTCTCAGTCCCACGGTATCTCCTCGGGAAGACGCTCGGCCCGTTCACGGACCTGGCGGTGTTCGGTCCGCCGAGCGGAGTCCGGCTGCGCGAGGTCCCGGAGCCGTCGCTGCCGGGCCCGCGCTGGGCGAGGCTGGAAGTGATCCTGTGCGGAATCTGTGGCAGTGACATCGGAAACCTGACGTTCGAGTCGAGTCCGGCGCTGGAACCGTTCGCATCCTTCCCCGCCGTTCTGGGCCATGAGATCCTGGCGCGTGTCATCGAGGTAGGTCCCGCCGTCATGCGCGTGCGTCCGGGCGACCGTGTGGTCATCGATCCCATCCTGTCCTGCGTGGTGCGTGGCTATCCGGAGGATTCCGTGTGTCGCTCGTGCGAGCACGGGCTGCCCGGAACGTGTGAGCGGGCGGGCGAGGAGGGTCCCCTACAACTGGACGGGCGGCCGCTCGCGCGCGGGCTCACTATGGGATACCACCGCGATTTGCCGGGAGGATGGGCGGAGCGGATCATCGCGCACGAAAGCCAGCTTCATCCCGTGTCCGATGCGCTGGATGACCGGGTAGCCGTGCTCACGGAACCGCTGTCGGTCGGCGTGCATGCGGTGCTGCGAGCGCCCCCTGCGGCCACGGATACGGTGCTCGTGATCGGGAGCGGGCCCATCGCATTGGGCACGATCTGGGCGCTGCGAGCGCTCGGCTTCACGGGGCGAATCGTCGCTCAGGCGAAGCGGAAGCACGAAGCCGAGCTGGCCCAGGCGCTCGGCGCCGACGAGGCGGTCGCTCCCGGCGCCGAAGCGCGTGACGCCCTCATGGGCACCGGCGCGTCGGCCTATATGCCGCTCATCGGCCCGGAAGTCTACGCGGGAGGCGGGTTCACGTACGTGTTTGATTGCGTGGGCAGCGCCGAAACCCTGGATCAGGCCCTGCGTTTCGCCTCGCCGCGGGGACGTATCGCGCTGTTGGGATGTGCGGGTCATCTCCGCGGGCTCGATCTGACCTTTCTCTGGGCAAGAGAGCTGACGGTGATCGGCTTCCTCGCGTATGGTGTCGAGGAATGGCGGGGCGAGCGGGTCCACACCTTTGAGGTGACCCAGCGGCTGCTACTCGAGGGCGCCTCGCCGGTCGGGGGCTCCGTAGCGAGTATGGTCACTGAAATCTTCCCGCTGTCGCACTATCGCGATGCCCTGGCGGCAGCGGCGCACCGCGCCCGCAGTGGCGCCATCAAGGTGCTGCTGTCGCCGCGGTAGGGACCGTGTGGTCTCGGCCGGCCGTCTCTCGTAAGATCAGTTGATCCCTGTCGACTCAGTCCAGCGAGCAGGAGGGGGAATCATGCGCCGACGGCAGTTTCTGCTCCTGACGAGCGCCGCCGCGTTTCATCTTCGTCCGCGCCAGGGCACCGCGCAGGCTCTGCAGGTCGACGCCCGCATCGAGGAACTCAGCGGCCTGATCTCGGCGAAGATGGCCGAGCACGGCATACCGGGCGTCGCGTTCGGCGTCCTGAAGAGCGGGCAGCTCGCGACACGCGGCTTTGGCGTGACCAACCTCGGCGATGCCCTGCCTGTCACCGCCGAGACGATCTTTCCCATCGCTTCCATCTCGAAGACGGTGGCGACCACCGCGATCATGAACCTGGTCAGACAGGGCGTGGTCGACATCGAGGCGCCCGTGCGCCAGTACCTTCCCGACTTTCGCGTTCAGGACGAGGGCGTCAGTCGCGAAGTCCGCATCTGGCATCTCCTTACTCACACGCCCGGCTGGGAGGGCCAGCTCCCCACGCCGGATCGCGGCACCGAGTCGCTGGCCAGCTTCACGGCTGGACTGCGCGACTTGCCGCAGCTCGCCGCGCCGGGTGAGGTCTGGAGCTACAACAACGCGGGATTCGGCGTGGCAGGCCGGGTGATCGAGGTCGTCAGCCAGAGCACCATTGCCGACGCGCTGCGTGAGCTGGTCTTCGCGCCGCTCCGTCTGACGCGTGCGTTCGCGCGCACGGGCGATGTCGTGACGTATCGCTTCGCGGCGGGGCACCGGCAGAGCGATGCGGGCCAGACGGAGGTCATTCGCAATTTCGAGCTGCCCGCGAACGTGACGGCGGGCGGCGTCGCCATGAGCGTGGCGGACCTGCTGAGCTATGCGAGGTTCCACCTCGGCGATGGCCGCGGAGCCGATGGCGGCGAAGTCGTGCCGCGCGCGCTGCTGGAGCAGATGCGCACGCCCCGGCTGCGCAAGAACAGCACGGAAGATGAGATGGGCCTTGGTTGGCAGCTTCGCCGTATCGGCGGCGTCATGACCGCAATGCATGGTGGAACACTCGGAGGGCATTGCTTGCACCTCCAGATCGTGCCGGAGCGCAACCTGGCGTTCGCCATCCTCACGAATCAGTCCAATGGTTGGAGGCTGATTCAGGACGTGGAGCGGGCGACGCTGCGGCTGTACGAGGGGCTGTCTCTATCGCTTAATCAGCGCATCGGACATCGCGGCGTGAACGAGGACATGACCGGTCATGCCTCGCCGCTTGCGACGCAGCCCGACATCAGCGCCTACGTCGGAACTTACATCAGGCCGCCGCTCGGCGTGATCACCGCGCAGGAAGAGGGCGGCCGGCTCGTGATCAACGGATCCGGCACCGGACCCTTCAACACCACGATCACCTTCTACGCGCAGGACGTCGCGTTCGCCACCGCCGGATCGTATACGGGCATGCCCTTCGAGTTCGTTCGCGATGCGGGTGGCAGCGTGCGCTGGATGCGCGTCAACGGCCGCATCGCGAGGAAGTCCACGGGCTGATCCGTCAGCGCCTCCGGCGCCGCTGCTGACTGGATCACCCATGCCGGCGGCCGGGTGGTGACTCGTGCTTCGCATTCCGGCCGACACGCGCTACCCCGTCTGCTCGGCATATTGACGCCATCGCATACCATCGATATGCTTTTACATATGCGCACGACGCTGTTGATCAACGACCGCATCATGCGCCGGCTCAAAGCCCTCGCCGCCGAGCGCAAGCAGACGGTGTCCGCGCTTGTCGAGGCGTTCCTGCGAAAAGGGTTGAGCGAGGCCGCCGAGCGCGGGGTGAGGTTGGATCTCCCGCCCATTCCCACCTTCCGGGTGCGCGAAGTACTGGTGAACGTAGCGGACCGGGACGAGCTGGAGCGCGCGATGCGAGACGGGCCTTAGTGTTCGTCGTCGATACGAACCTGCTTCTCTATGCCGCAGTAGAGCAGTTCCACGAGCACGACCGCGCGTTGGAGCTGGTGTCCCAGTGGCGGGACGACGTGCTGCCATGGCATCTCACGTGGGGCATCGCGTATGAGTTCCTGCGCGTGAGCACCCATCCGGCGGTCTTCCAACCTCCGCTCAGCTTCCCTGCCGCGTGGAGTTTCCTCGCCGCGGTCACGACGGGTCCGGGGTTTTCCTTCCTGTTGCCGACTGCGCGTCATGCGCTGATCGTGGCCGACCTGGCGACCGAGCTGCCCTCGGTGCGGGGCAACATCATGCACGACGTGCATACGGCAGCGCTCATGCGTGAGCATGGGATCGCCGAGATTCGGACTGCGGACACGGATTTCCATGTGTTCCCGTTCGTCCGGGTCGTGAACCCGCTGGTGTGACCCGACCGCTTCTCACGTCCCGCTCCCGTCTTTCTTGCCCACCGGAGCCGGCCGCTTTACCGTGGCACCTGACTTTGTGGACGCCTGAACGGGCAACCGACCGGACTTCAAGGTCACTTTAGAACCGTGGAGGTGGACATGCGTCGCGTCCTGCTCTCTCTCGGCCTCGTGCTCCTGTGGTGCATTCCCGCGTCGGCGCAGGTGGCGGCGAGGCGTGCGCTGAGGATCGAGGATTACTACCGCGTGAAGAGCGTCGGCTCGCCGCGGATCTCACCGGACGGCCAGTGGGTCACGTATACGGTCTCGACCCCCATCGAGCAGACGAACGGGAACGCCGTAGAAACCTGGCTGGTGCGCACGAGCGGCGCCGAGCAGCCCGCGCGTGTGCGGCACGAGGGGCAAGACGTGTCGAACCCGCGCTGGCGTGACGATGGTCGCCTGCTGTACACCCACCAGGACGTCACCTGGACGCTCGACCCGGCGCAGCCCGGCAGGCCCGCCGTGCGCGAGGATGCGCCGGAGCGCAATGGCACGTTGAGCCCGGACGGCCGCTGGCTGGCGCGCGCGCAAGAGATGCCTGTGCCGCAGCGTCCGGCTCCTGCAATGACGGAATTCCAGCGGCGGCACGAGGAGCGGTTTCAGGGCGACCAGATCGACTGGTATCCGTTCCTCCAGGATGGCCAGGAGTTCCCAGCCCCCAACCGGCGGGCGAGGCCGCCGTCGGAGATCGTCATCGAGCCGGCGGATGGCAGTGCACCAGCCCGGCAGCTCACGCGGCTGGGGCTTCAGCCTCAGAACCTGCGCTGGAGGCCGGACGGCCGCGCGCTCCTCTTTACGGCAGACGAGGCGTATCTCGACGAGCTGGCCTTCGGGCACTCCGACCTTTTCCTGGTCACGGTGGACGGGCAGCTCACTCGTCTGACCGATGACGGCTTCCAATACTCCGGTGTGGGCTTCTCGCCCGACGGACGCTGGATGTCCTACGTTCGCTCGCTCGGCACCGACACGATCATCGCGCCGCCGCGGCTGGAGAATGGCGGACCGGAGGACCTCTACATCCGACCGGCCGCGGGCGGTGAGCCCATCAACCTGACCGCGGCCTTCGACATGGACGTGGGCACGCCCATGTGGACGCCGGACAGCCGTTACATCTACTTCACCACCGGCATCGGCGGCGAGACGCACCTGTTCCGCGTGGCGCCGACCGGCGGCGCCGTCGAGCAGGTCACGAGGGGCCCTCGCCGCATCAACGACCTCGAGATCGACCGCGCCTTCCGTCGCATGACGTACACGGTAGGCGAGTTCGAGAAGCCAGAGGACGTCTACGCGGCGGACAGCGACGGAAGCAACGAGCGGCGGCTCACGGACGTGCACCGCGACTTTCTGGCCGAGGTCGAGGTGGCGACTCGACCGGCCGAGCGGATCCGCTGGAACAGCTATGACGGCACGCCGGTCGAGGGGTTCCTGCTCTTCCCGCACGGTTACAGCCCGCAGGGCGGACCGTACCCGCTGATCGTCATGAACCACGGCGGGCCGCACTCGGCCTCCGGTTACGGCTTCAACTTCAAGAACTCGCTCTTCAACGCGCACGGCTATTTCGTGTTTCTGCCCAACTTCCGCAGCTCGACGGGCTACGGCGACGCGTTCAAGTGGGGCACCTGGGGCGGCTGGGGGGAGAACGACGGCGAGGACGTCGTGTCCGGTGTGGACCATCTCGTCGCGCGCTTCCCCATCGATCGCAGCCGCGTCGGCACGACGGGGCACTCCTACGGCGGGATCCTGACCAACTGGCTGCTCACGCGCTACTCAGACCGGTTCAGGGCGGCCATCCCCGGCGCCGGTGAGTCCAACTGGACGAGCAACTATTCGCTTCGCGATGGAGCCGGCGGGACCAAGGAGACGGAATTCCTGGGGCCGCCGTGGGACCCGAAGGCGCTCGACGTCTACATCCGGCAGTCCCCGTACTTCCACTGCGCCGGCGTGAAGACAGCGACCCTGTTCGTCCATGGCAAAGTCGACTATCGCGTGCCACTGTCGGGCGCCCTCCAGCTCTATACCTGTCTCAAGAAGCAGGGCACGCCGACGAAGCTGCTGCTCTACGACGACATGCCTCACGGCATCAGGGGCCATTGGAACAACGTGCATCGTATGATGCACGAGCTGGGGTGGTGGGAGCAGTATCTGAAGCCGCCCTTGGGGGAGGAGAAGTGAACGCAGCGCCGCAGGCGGTTGCGGTACATGGCCCGGGATGACCTCCCGGGCCTTGTTTTTGGGCGTGTGGCCAGCCCGTACGGGGTCGTAGAAGGGAGAGTCCTCCAGAACTCAGTGGGGCTGATGAATGGCCTCAGAGCAGCCGCTCGAGAATCGCCGTCGGAACCTGATCGCGCAGATCCGGGAACCTTTCGATCAGGCGAGCGATGTCCGCCAGATCCTTTTGCCGCTTGCTTCCACGACGGCTGGGATCCTCGGCGGCCCACACCTTCCCGCGCAGCACGTCTCCTACGCGGGCGACCGGCACTCGGAGTCCGAGCACCTCGTGTGTCTCGGCGCTTTCGACGAACTCGGCGTAGCGCGGGTCGGTTTGAATCTGGATTCGCAGGGCGGATTCCTGGTCGGTCACGTTCAAGCTGTGGGAGAACCGCTGGACGTGGAACTCGCGTGGCAGCATGGACTGGAGCCGGTCCAGGTCCCCGGCCGCTACGGCCAGGTCGAGATCCAGGCTGACGACCGGCTCGACGTACGCGTTCACGGCCTGACCGCCAACCAGACAGTAGCGAATCTCATGCTCCTGCAAGAAGGACAGGAAGCGGTCGAGCAGGTCGGACCGGTCCACGGTCACGGCCTTCCAGAAGCTGCGAGCGTGCATGCCTGCGTCATTTGTGCGGGTTCTTAACGGCCCACCTCCGCAGCCTATTGTGGGCGTGACCACAGCCCTTCGCAACCTTCGGGAATCGGGAGCGCGAGCGGGGGTCACGGAATGCCGAATCCCGCGTGTTTCGGTGCCTTTCGGGTGGCGAATCCGCTGGACTGAGGCGATCGACGATGTGCGGGCGCGGGAGGACCTGACGTGAATGGCCGCCCCGCGAGCCCGGCCGTGGCTGCGGAAAAGGGAATTAGCGCCCGACCCGGGCCTTCAGCTCCTCGAACCAACAACGCCCCGGCTTCCATAGTGCGGCGTGCAACCTCCACACGATCCCTAATCCCACCGACCAGCAGCACGTCGACGTCGCTATCGCTCCGCTCGTCTCCACGAGCGATTGAACCGTACACGAACGCTCCCTCCAGCCCCGGCAATCCGGAGAGCGCGACTCACGGGACGTCCTCGGGTGCCGCGAAGCGCCGCGCCAGACGCCAAAGATCGGCCCAAACAGCGCTGTCGCGGTTCGGGATGATTGGGCTCCGTGAGCCGATCTCTCTCTTCTCGATCATGCCCAAACCTGCCAACCGCTGCCGCTCGCGTTGCAGCGAGCGCGAGCCGAGCCCAAGACGCCCCTGAAGCACACGAAAATGCAGCCGCTCTTCGGGAAACAGGAGGAGGAAGAGAATGAGCGTGGCGAGCGCCGGTGACGCTAACAGCTCACCTGGTCTTCCCTTCCATCCAGAGCCGAAGTTCCTATGCGCTCAAATGTGGCGCATAAGGCTGCGCTCGAGCAGGAAGGCTATGGAGGAAGATGGAGGAATGCGATAAAGGGTAACCCAACTCGCAATCTGATTGACTTCCCTCAAACTGCGAGCCTAGTTTCCCAACGGCTCGAAGCCCGACTCAACCACACCGCACTCTGGGCGTTCTCCATCCTTCAGGAGGTAGCACCATGGCACTCTTCATGACCAGCGGTGCTTGCAGCCGTCGCTGGACGGCAAGTGGACGCGGTTTGCCGGCCGCCGCTGCGCGGACGGGGGCCGGCGCGTTGGCGCTAAGCCTCATGGCCATCGCGATGTCGAGCGGATCGCTGGTCGCTCAGGTTTCGGGCACGGCCTCGTTGTCCGGTTCGGTGACGGCGGCCGCGCCGTTCACGGCCGCGCGTGTGCACATCCGCAATGTCGATAAACGCATCCTCTACCAGGTGTACACGAGCGGTGGCCGCTATCGGGCCGTGGCCCTGTTTCCCGGTAGCTACGAGGTGAGCGTAAGGACCGGCGATGGATCTCTCGAGTCGGATGTTCGCCGCGTGAGGGTGGCGGCCGGCGACAACCCGACGGTGAATCTGGCACTGCGGCCGGCGGCCAATCGGCCCATGCGCCGGGAAGCGAGCTACGAGGAGATTTATCCGCCCGGTCCGGGCCGGGAGGTCGCGGAGAGGACGTGCATGATCTGTCACCAGGAGAACTTCTTGTCCGGCAGACCTGCGAGCAGAGAGGAGTGGACGGCGCGTCTCAATCGCATGATGGGGGCCGCCCTCTCCGAGCGGCCGGCGGCTTCCTATGCGGAGGGACTCCTCACCCACAGGAATCAAGCCCTGCGGTTCTCACTCCGGGACAAGAAAGACCTGCTCGATTACATGGTCACCCATTTCGGGCCTGACGCCGAGCCCCGTTTCGTGCGGATCGATAAGGAGTTCGCGCTCGATGAGGAGAAGCTGGGCAAGGCCATGTACATGGAGTACTACCTGGGAGTGGATCCTCCGGGCCAGGGTGTGAACGGGCCGGAATACCGGGACCCGCGCGGCCGCTGGGGTCAGGATCCGCGTTTCGATCGTGATGGCAACGTCTGGCTGAGCGACCGCGGCTTCCCCGAGCGGCTGGTCAAGCTGGATCCGCGCACGGGACAGCAGTGGGAGTACGTTCTGCCGGACCCCGTGAACGGCAACCACGAGGTGCTCATCGACAACACGGGCATCATCTGGCAGGCTGAGCACTCCGGCCGCAAGCCATCGGCGGAGAAGCGACTGCTCGGATTCAATCCCAGAACCGAAAAGTTCGAGTACATCGTTCCCATGGATCCCGACGATGTGATCCGGAATGACATCAAGTGGATGCAGTCGATCGCGCTGGACTCGAAGAACAACATCTACGTCGGCTGGATCATGGGTGGCGCGCTCAGCAAGTACGAGCGGGCTACGGGGAAGGTCACGGTGTTCCCGCTTCCCACGATCAACGCCATCGTCTACGGAGTCGTTGTGGACAGCCGAGACAACATCATCATGGGCGACTGGGGTTCCGGTAACATCGTGAAGTTCGACACCCACACCAACCAGTTCACGACTTTCACCGCGCTGACCTACCCCGGGCACACCCGGCGACCGAACGTGGACCGTTACGACAACGTGTGGTGGGGCATCTACGCGGCGGGGAAGCGTCCGGGCAAGCTCGCGAAGCTGGACCAGACGACCGGGAAGATCAGCGAATACACGATCCCGCGGCAGAACACGCAGCCCTATGACGTGGAAGAGGGTCCGGACGGAAAGATCTGGGCCGTGGATGGCGGCGGCAGCGGATCGGCGATCTGGTACTTCGACCCCGCGACCCAGCAATTTGGCAGCTATCCGACGCCGCAGCCGGGCGCGGACATGCCGAAGGCGCAGGTGACACGAGACGGAGCCGTGTGGTACTCGCCACGCGGAAGCCGCGACGCTCCTGGGTTCGGCGTGCTGTACCCCGACATGGACAAGATCACGTCGTTCGGTGCGTACTATCGTAACGGACCGCCGGGGTATCCTTTCCGAGCTGCGGGTACGTCGCGCGAGTG
>JACQVC010000320.1 GCA_016209995.1 Gemmatimonadota bacterium | reverse complement strand
GTTCCAGTGGCCGGCGCTCGACCTGCAGCTGCTGGCGACGGCGACGGGCTGGCTGATGCTGATCGTGGCGATTGCCGGTCTGGCCTGGCTCGTGTCCGATGTCGTGAAGCGCCTGGCGGGATCCTCCACCTGACCTACGAGCCGCCCAGCCCGAGCAGCCGGATGGCGTTGTCCTTGAGCAGGAGCGGGCGCACCTCGTCGCGGATGCCGATCTTCTCGAAGTCGGCGAGCCACCGGTCCGGCGTCAGCAGCGGATAGTCGGAGCCGAAGAGCACCTTGTGCTTGAGCAGGGTGTTCGTGTATTGCACGAGCGTCGGCGAGAAGTACTTCGGCGACCAGCCGGACAGATCGATGTAGACCTGCGGCTTGTGCAGGCACACCGAGATCGCCTCGTCCTGCCAGGGGAACGACGGGTGCGCCAGCACGATCGGCATGTCCGGAAAATCCACCGCCACATCGTCGATCGGCATCGGGTGTCCGTACTTCAGGCGGATGCCGCCGCCGCCGGGCATGCCGGTGCCGATTCCGCTGTGTCCCGTGTGAAAGAGCACCGGCAGGCGCGCCTCGGCGAACACTTCGTACAGGGGGTACGCGAGGCGATCGTTGGGGAAGAACTGCTGCAGCGGCGGGTGCAGCTTCAGGCCTCGGACGGCGCCCGCCGCGACGAGCCGCTTCGCTTCGGCGACCGCGTCGGGTCCGCGCGTGGGGTCGAGGCTGGCGAAGGGAATCGCGATATCCGCGTTCTCCGCGGCGAACTGCACCACCGCGTCGTTGGGAACCTGGGGCCGCCCGGTCAGCTTCTCGTCCACGGTGAAGACGACGCAGGCCATCCGGCGCGACCGGTAGTAGTGGGCCAGGGCCTGCCAGTCGCGCGACGCGCCGCTCGCGCCGAAGTACTGCTGCGCGCGGGCGTCGGCCGCCGACAGCTCGCCGGTGTGCTCCAGGTGGACGTGCACGTCGAGGGCGAGGAGGCGATCAACGTCGATCGGCATGGGACGATGCGGCCTCGAGGACGCGAGACGAGGCGTGCGGCGCGTACAGCTCCTCGACGAGCGCCGCACGATGCCGGAGCACGGCCTTCTGGTTGATCGATCCCTTGTCGGTCATCTCGCGGGCGTCGATCGAGGGCGGCTCGTCGAGCACAATGGCCCGCGCCACCCGCGTGGAGGTGCCGGTGCTCAGACGCGCGAGGTCGTCGAGGAGCCCCTGAAAGCGCCGGCGTACGGCGGGGTGACCGAGGACCTCGCGCGCCGGCGCGGCGGGGGCGATCTCGCCGCCGCAGAGCGCACGGCAGGCCGCCACGTTGGGGAAGATCAGTGCGGCCACGAACGCCCGGTCGTGCCCGGCGATGACGCTGTCCTGCACCACGCCGTCGCCTTCGGCCAGGAGCTTCGCGCGCAGCGGGCCCACGCTGACCCAGGTGCCGGTGGACAGCTTGAAGTCTTCCGCAAGCCGGCCGTCGTACATGAATCCTTTGGTCACATCGTCCGGATCGGCCGGCCGCACCGCATCGCCGAGCCGGTAGTAACCCTCTTCGTCGAAGGCGGCGCGGGTGAGATCGTCCTGCCGCCAGTAGCCTGGCGTGATGTTGGGGCCGCGCACGCGCGCCTCGAGCTTGGATCCGACGGCGGCCACCTTCAGCTCGACCCCGGGCCCCGGCACGCCCACCATGCCCGACTGGGCGCCTTCCCGTCCCGTCGTGATGGCAAACGGCGCGCTTTCGGTCGCGCCCAGCCCCGTGACCATCAGGATCTCTTCACCGCACGCTTCCACGGCGAGCTGCTGCAGCGCGTCCCAGAACCGCTGCCCCAGGCCCGCGGCGGCGTAGAACAGAATGTGGACGCGGCTGAAGAACGTGCGGCGCAGCTCGGCGTCGGACTGCAGGTACGGCATCAGCATCTCGTAGCCCCGCGGCACGTTGAAGTACGCCGTTGTCGCGATGTCGCGCAGGTTCCGGACCGTCGTCTCGATGGCGCCCGGCGTGGGGCGTCCCTCGTCGAGATAGAAGGTGCCGCCGTTGTAGAGGACCAGGCCGAAGTCGTGGTTGCCGCCGAAGGTGTGGTTCCAGGGCAGCCAGTCGCAGAGGATGGGCGGCTCCTCGCGCAGGAACGTCATCACCGTCCGGTGCTGCTCCTGGTTCGCGCACAGCATCCGCTGCGTGTTGATGACGCCCTTGGGCCGGCCGGTCGATCCCGACGTGAACAGGATCTTGGCGATCGTGTCCGGGGTGACCCGGGCGTGCGCCTCGTCCACGCGCGGCGTGACCGGCGTGCCTTCGAGTTCGGCAAAGGCGGTGGCGGGAATGCCTCCGGGAGTGGAAGACGAGGTGACGAGTTCGACGCCCGGTGGCAGCACACTCGCGAGCGCGCGAGCGAAGGGCGCACCGTCGGCCGCGAACACCAGCCCGGGCTGAAGCAGCTCGAAAATCCGGCCCAGCGTCCCGTAGTCGCGGGCCTGCAGCGAATAGGCGGGGGCGATCGGCGCGTACAGCACGCCGGCATACATCGCCGCCAGCGCCAGCAGCGCATGCTCGGCGCCGTTGCCCGAGAGGATTGCAAGGGGCCGATCCTGCGACAGTCCGCGGTCGAGGAGCGCCTGCGCCAGCGGCCGCACCCGCCCGAGCGCCTGCCCGTAGGTCAGGCGCTGCCAGCCGCCGCCGGCATCGCGTTCGGCCAGGAACGTGCGGTCCGGCACCCTCTCGGCCCAGAGCTCGAGCCGTTCGGTGAGCTTCGTCGCGTACGGGCCGAGCGGGTAGGGCGAGCGCAGGTACAGCGTCCCGTCCGGCGCGCGCCGGACTTCAGTGGCCATCGGCACGACGTGGGACTCACGAAGGCGTCTGCCCGCGCTCGGCTGCATTGAAGGTCTTGCCCTGTGTGGCCAGCGTCTCGAGCAGCGGCGCCGGCGCCCAGCGGTCGCCGAACTCGCGGTGGAACGCCGCCACCTTCGCGTGGATTGCCGGCAGGCCGACGCGATCGGCGTAGAACATCGGGCCGCCACGCCACGCCGGAAACCCGTACCCGTTCATGTAGATGACGTCGATGTCGGCGGCCCGCAGCGCGAGGCCCTCCTCCAGAATCTTCGCCCCTTCGTTGATGAGCGCGTAAATCGTGCGCTCGACGATCTCCTCGTCTGTGAACCGGCCGCGATGGATGCCGGCCTCCGCGGCCGCGCGCTCGATGAGATCGATCACCTCCCGGTCCGGCTGCGGCTTTCGATCCTCGCCGTACAGGTACCAGCCTTTGCCCGTCTTCTGGCCGAGGCGGCCGGCCTCGACGAGCCGGTCGGCCACCAGCGGACGACGCCCTCCCGCGTCGGCGAACTGCCGGAGCTCCCGGCGGACGCGCCACGCGACGTCGAGCCCGGCCATGTCGTCCACCGCGAAGATCCCCATGGCCATGCCCCAACTGGTGAGGGCGCGATCCACCTGCTCGGGTGTCGCGCCGTCCTCCACGAGGAACTGCGCCTCGTACATGTACGGGAACATCATCCGGTTGCCCACGAATCCGGGGCCGTTGCCGACGAGCACCCCCACCTTCCCGAGCCGCTTGGCCAGCGCCATCGCGGTCGCAATCACGGGCCGGCCGGTCGCCCGGCCTCTGACGATTTCGACGAGCCGCATCACGTTCGCCGGGCTGAAGAAATGGAGGCCGACGACCGATTCAGGCCGCGACGTGGCGGCGGCGATCTCGTCGATGTTCAGCGTCGAGGTGTTGGTCGCAAGCACGGCGCCTGGCTTCGCGACGGCATCGATCTCGGCGAAAACCTGTTTCTTGAGCGCCATGTTCTCGAACACCGCTTCGATGACGAGGTCGGCAGCCTCGCAACCGCCGTAGCCGACCTGCGGGCGGATGCGGGCCACACGCTCGGCCACGGCCTCGGGCGTGAACCGGCGGCGCTTCACCGACGAGTCGTAGTTGTGCCGGATGGTGCCCATGCCAGCCTCGAGCGCGCGCTCGGTGGTGTCGATGAGGATCACCCGGAACCCGGCGTTGACAGAGGCCATCGCGATGCCGGCGCCCATCGTACCGGCGCCGACGATGGCCACCGTGGCGATGTCGCGGGTCGGGGTGTCCTTCGGCACGTCGGGCACGCGCGAGGCGCCGCGCTCGGCGAAGAAGGCATGAACGAGCGCCTTGCACTGCTCCGATCTGACGCACTCGACGAAGATCTCCCGCTCGCGGCGGCACCCTTCCTCGAAGGGCAGGCTCGCCGCCGCCTCGATGGCGCCGATGACGGCGAGCGGCGCCTCCAGGCGGCGCCGCGTCTTGGCCGCCAGTTCGCGCCCCGCCGCGTAGAGCGGCGCATTCGACACGGCCGTCCCGAGCTTGTCCGTCCGCTCGCGTGTCTTCGGCGGCGCGCCCCGGCGGACGGCCATCTCGCGCGCGAACGCCGCCGCGCCCGTCCGGAGATCTCCTTCGATCAGCCGATCGACCAGCCCGCTCTCAAGCGCTTCGGCTGCGGCGATGGGCTTTCCCGACACGCACATGTCGAGGGCCTTCTCGACGCCAACCAGACGCGTCAGCCGCTGCGTCCCCTCAGCACCCGGAATGATGCCCAGGTTCACCTCGGGCTGGCCCATGCGCGCGTCGGGCACCGCCACCCGGTAGTGGCCGGCCATCGCCACCTCGAGGCCGCCTCCAAGCGCCGTCCCGTGCAGCGCCATCACCACGGGCTTGGGGCCGTCCTCGATCCGCTGCAGCAGGCCGTGCAGATCGGGAAGCGCGTGGTCGTCACCCCACGCGGCACGCTCCAGCTCGTTGATGTCGGCGCCGGCTATGAAGGTGCGCCCGGCGCCGACGACGACGAGGGCGCGTACTGAGGCGTCCTGCTGGGCGCGCTCGACCGCCGCGGCGAGCCCTTCGGGCACGCCGGCGCTGAGCGCATTGACCGGCGGGTTGTCGATTTCGATGACGGCGACGCGGTCGACGATAGAGGATCTGACGAGTTCGCTCATAGCCCCCTGTGGGTGGTCCGGCAAAGTAAGTATAGTAGACCGGTCTGAAGGAGGCTGACCATGAGCGTGCGGTGGGACCGGACGGAGATGAACCGGCGATCGTTTGTCGGACTCGGTGCGGCGGCGGCCACGGGCGTCCTGCTGGAGGGTCCATGGACCCGAGTGCTGGCGCAGGAGAGCCGCGGCACGCCCGGGGCTACCGTCCAGACGACCGCGGGCCGGGTTCGCGGCCTGCTTCAGAACAACGTCCACGCGTTCAAGGGGGTGCCCTACGGCGCCTCGACTGCGGGCGCGCGGCGGTTCCTGCCGCCCGCGAAGCCGCAATCGTGGACCGGCGTCCGCGACGCCTTCGAGCTCGGTCCCCGCGCACCGCAGTTCTACGGGGGCGAGCCGCCCGAGATGGCGGTGGTCGATCCCCGCGAGGCGCTCGGTGAAGACTGTCTGGTCCTCAACGTCTGGACGCCCGGTCCCGGCACCGGCCGCCGTCCCGTCATGGTCTGGCTGCACGGCGGCGGATTTTCGAGCGGCTCGGCCGGCTACACGATCTACAGCGGCCAGGAGCTGGCCAGAAAGCACGACGTGGTGGTCGTCGGCGTCAACCACCGGCTCAACGTGTTCGGCTTCCTGTACCTCGCCGAAATCGGCGGCGCGCGATACGCAGACGCGAGCAACGCCGGCATGCTCGACATCGTCGCGGCGCTCGAGTGGGTGCGCGACAACATCGGCGCATTTGGCGGCGACGCCGGCAACGTCACCATCTTCGGCCAGTCGGGCGGTGCCGGAAAGGTCAGCACGCTGATGGCCATGCCGGCGGCGAGAGGTCTGTTCCACAAGGCCATCATCCAGAGCGGGTCGGCGCTCACGGGCGTGCCACGGGCCGCGGCGGCGCGGACGGCCGAGACGGTGCTCATGCGGCTCGGCCTGAGCAGCAGCCAGCTCGACGCGCTGCAGAGGGTTCAGGTGGAGCAGCTGCTCGAGGCGACCCGCGGCGCCGGGCCCGGCGGCGGCGGCGGAGTCCAGTTGTCGCCGGTCGTGGATGGCCGTTCGCTCCCCTCCGATCCGTTCGAGCCGGCGGCGCCCCCCCTCTCGGCCGACATTCCGCTGCTCGCCGGCACCACCGAAACCGAAGTGACGTTCTTTGGCGGCGCCCAGCTCGGGCCGATCGATCACGCGACGCTGCACGCCCAGGTGAGGCAGACGCTGGGCGTCGACGATGCGCAGGCCGATGGCATCATCGCGCTCTACCGCAAGAACCGGCCGAACGCGAGCCCGCGCGATCTCGATCTGATCATCCAGACCGACTCTTCCAACTTTAGGCGCGGCGTCGACACCGAGGCGGAGCGGAAGGCGGCGCAAACGGCGCCCGTCTACATGTACCGGTTCACCTGGTACTCGCCAGTGCGCAACGGCGAGCTGCGCTCGATGCACTGCATGGAGATCCCGTTCGTCTTCGACCTCGTGGACGCGGCCAAGGAGATGACCGGCACGGGGCAGGAGCGGTACCAGCTGGCGGACCGCATGAGCCGGGCGTGGACGGCGTTTGCGCGGACCGGCAGCCCCGGCCACAGCGGCCTCCCGGCGTGGAGACCGTTCACCGCGAGCGAGCGCGCCACGATGCTGTTCAACACGGAGTGTCGGCTGGTGAACGATCCGTACCGCGAAGAGCGCCTCGCGCTGGCGGGTCTGCCGCAGGGCGGCCGTGGGGGCCGCGGCGGTGGGGGGGGAGGGGCCTGAGGAAGAAGGCGGGAGGCGAGAGGCGGGAGGGCGGGAGAGTGCCGCCCAAAGTGCGTCAGCCCGGGGCTGAATGCGCAAAGAGGAGAAGAAGCATGCGAAGGCACGTACTCCTGGCGGC
>JACQVC010000319.1 GCA_016209995.1 Gemmatimonadota bacterium | reverse complement strand
GTCATGGACGCGGTTGGATCAGAGCGGGCCGCCCTGATGGGAACGTCGGAGGCGGGGGCACTGAGCTTGCTGTTCGCGGCGACGTACCCCTCCCGAACCGCGGCTCTGGTCCTCCTCAACTCGTATGCGCGTTTGGCATACGCGCCCGACTACCCTCACGGCATTCCTGCCGACCAGGCCCAGGGTCTGCTGCAGGCCATCGACGAGGGGTGGGGAAAAGGTGTCGCCTTCGAGGCATTGGTGGCCAGCCAGGCCAACAACGCGCCGATGAAGAACTGGTGGTCTCGCTACCAACGCCTGGCTGCTAGCCCGGGCGCCGCGGTGACGCTGCTCCGGAGTGCATTCGGAACTGACGCGCGGGCCGTCCTCGCGGCCATCACGGTGCCGGTACTCGTGCTGCACCGAGCCGGGGACCCCTTCACCGGGCCTGAGCACGGTCGGTACCTGGCAGAGCGCATTCATGGCGCCCGGTACGTGGAGCTCTCAGGAGTTGATCACCTCTTCTTTGCCGAGGACGTGGACCGCCTGCTTGCGGAAGTCCAGGAGTTCTTGACCGGCGTACGCGAGGCGCGCGAGCCCGACCGTGTGTTGGCGACCGTCATCTTTGTCGACATCGTTGGGTCCACGGAGCAGGCGACGCGGCTGGGTGACCGAGAGTGGCGTGACCTTCTGGATCGCTATTACGCGATCGTGCGACGGCAACTCGCGCGCTTTCGGGGGCGGGAGATCGACACCGCCGGCGACGGAGTGTTCGCAACCTTCGACGGGCCCGCACGGGCCATTCGCTGTGGAAGTGCCATCGCCGACGCCGTCAGGGTGCTCGGGATCGCCGTCCGGGTCGGTATCCATTCAGGTGAGTGTGAGGTCATCGGCGAGAAGGTCGGCGGAATCGCCGTCCACACCGGAGCACGGATTGCGGGTCAGGCAGGCCCCGGCGAGGTCCTGGTGTCGAGCACCGTGAGGGATCTCGTCGCAGGGTCGGGTATCCCATTTGAAGATCGGGGCCACCACTCGTTGAAGGGGGTACCCGGTGAGTGGTCGCTATTCGCGGTGGCGACGGACGTGAGGCAGGCGCAGGCATGATACTGCGATCAGGTCGGCACGCGGGTGAGGCGCACGGCCACGGTCACATGCGTGTAAGCCGTCCTGAGCGCCGAACAACGCGCTGCAGCGGCCCGAGGTTCGCGATGCTCACCTCGGCCGCTGAGCGCGGACGTTCGGCGCAGATTCCGACGGTGGGTGGGTGCATCTCGGGATCAGGCTTGCTGGTATGCGGGCGGGAGCGTCCCATGAGAAAGGTGATCAATAGATGAGCGCTGGCTGCGTCGGAAGGCGATCGCTTCTCATCGTCACCGCTGCCCTCGCCCTGTCCGCGTGCGCAACCGCGCCAACCACGTTCCATCGGGCGTACGAACAGGCTCTGAGGTTCGGCAATGAACCCCGGCGCGGCGTCGTGCTGTTCCTGCACGGCTGTGATGGTCTCGGCGGGGCTCAGTTGTTTGCCTGGCAAACCGTCTGGGTACGGCACCTGACCGACCGGGGATTTCTGGTGGTAGCTCCCAACAGCTTTGCCGACCCTCGTCCCTGGGCATCGTGTCAGGCGCCCTTCCCGAACAAGGAGGAGATCTACCAGATCCGCGCCCAGCAGGCGGCCCTCGCCTTCGAGCGGCTCCGCTCGATGTACCCGACATCGAAGGTGCTCGTGTGGGGGCACTCCGAAGGCGGCGGCGTGGCGAACCTCGTCACGGTCCCCGTGGACGGCATCATCACCACCGGCTATCAGTGCGGCTACCGGTCCACCGGGCGCATGTGGATCCGACCAGAGGTGCCGCTCCTCGCCATCATGGGCACCGCCGATCCGTACGTGATCGAGGCCCTCCGGTTCGCGCACGTCTCGTCTGCCGATGAACTGTGTCGAATGATCTTTTCCTCGCCGAAGTGGCGAGCGGTGATTGTTCCGGACATGCCCCATGCGGCATCCTGGGATCAGGTGCAAGTGCGAGAGTCGGTCGGCCGGTTTCTCGACGAGATCGCCCCATAGGTGCCTATGCCGAATACGACCAACTTCTCCGAATGCTGTCAGCCACCGCGCCGAACTACAGGAGTCACCCGACGGCCTTCGGCCGCGGGTGATCCTGGACGTTAGAGGGACAGCGTGAGTCAAGGCGCGAGTCGAAGGCGCGGCCGACTTCAGAAGGCGATGGCGGCGCTTCACGGGACTTGGCGGTTAGCCGAGACAGAGATGTGGGACCTCGATGCTCTCGATCTCATCGAACCGGCGCATCTCACGTTTGGTCCCCGGGGCCTCGGCGAGCTCCGGCTCATCGCCATCGGCGCCGAGATTGACTATCGGGTCAGCGACCGAGACGGGATGGCTTTTGTGGAGTTCTCCTGGGAGGGTTACGACGAGTCCGATCCGGCAAGTGGCCGGGGCTGGGCGCAGCTCGAGGCTGGTGGAGCGTTGAAGGGGCGGCTCTTCATCCATCAGGGCGACGAGTCGGCCTTCACTGCGCACCGCGAAGCCGAAGCTCAGAGGCCGAAGGGCGCGCGGAGCAGTAAGCCCTCTAACTTCCGCCTCCAGCGGCGGCGCGCGAGGCGCGCGCGCCGCTGAGGC
>JACQVC010000307.1 GCA_016209995.1 Gemmatimonadota bacterium | reverse complement strand
CCGTCCGCCTGGTCCTGGGGTTTGTCATCGCGGGCCTCGCCTCTGGAAGTCTGGCGATCTCGGCCTGGGCGCGCCTGTTGCGCCGCCAGATCGTCAGGGGGACGGCGTGCCCTGCGTGCCAGGGTGAAACCAAGCGGCTGCGCCGCATGCGCCGCGACCGGTTCCTCGCGACGGTGCTGCGCTGGAATCTCCAGCGGCGCTCCTGCCAGAAGTGCGGCTGGAGCGGCCTCTGCGTGCTGTGAGCGCTGACCGACGTCCGTTCCAGAGGGAAGACCGCCGACCCGGCGACTGTTTTGGGGGTAGTATTAGTGCTATAGGAGGCGACGCGTCAGCCGGCTCCAGGCCGCCCTGTCAGCTAGCCTGACAGAGTCACAGCCCCAAGAAAATCCAGGGAATCCGAATGGCTACGGAATCGGGCGAGAAGGTCATCTCGAGGCTCATCGAAGACGAGATGCGCGAGTCGTTCATCGACTACTCGATGAGCGTGATCGTTCAGCGGGCGCTTCCCGACGTGCGTGACGGGATGAAGCCCGTGCACCGACGTATCCTGTACGCGATGCACGAGTTGGGGCTCCAGCCCGGACGGCCGCAGAAGAAGAGCGCGACGGTCGTTGGCGACGTGCTTGGTAAGTACCACCCCCACGGCGACATAGCGGTGTACGACGCGCTGGTCCGCATGGTGCAGGACTTTTCCATGCGATACCCGCTCGTCGATGGCCAGGGCAACTTCGGCTCCATCGATGGGGACAACCCCGCGGCCTACCGCTATACGGAGGCGAGGCTGGCGGGGCTCGCCACCGAGCTGCTTGCCGATATCGACAAGAATACGGTCGACTTCCTGCCCAATTTCGATGGACGCCTCCAGGAGCCGACGGTCCTCCCGGGTCGGGTCCCCAACCTTCTGGTCAACGGCAGCTCCGGGATCGCCGTCGGTATGGCGACCAACATTCCGCCCCACAACCTGCGGGAGATCGTGAGCGCGGTCGTGGCCTTGATCGAGAACCCGGAGATCACGGGAGACGAGCTGGCCACGATCGTCACGGCGCCGGACTTCCCGACGGGCGGGTTCATCTGCGGGAGGGACGGGATCCGCGATGCCTATAGCACGGGTCGCGGCCGCCTGCTGGTGCGGGCGCGCGCGTCCGTCGAGGACGCGGAATCGAGCCGGCCGCGCATCATCGTGACCGAGATCCCGTACATGGTGAACAAGTCGCGGCTCATCGAGCAGATCGCCGAGCTCGTGCGCGACAAGAAGATCAACGACGTATCGGACCTGCGGGACGAGTCCGACCGTGACGGCCTGCGCATCGTGATCGAGCTGAAGCGCGATGCCATCCCGGACATCGTGTTGAACCAGCTCTACAAGCACACTCAGATGCAGTCGACGTTCGGCGTGATCATGCTCTCGCTCGTCGACGGTGTGCCCCGCGTGCTGTCCCTCAAGCAGATGCTCGAGTACTTCCTGGAGCATCGGCACGAGGTGATCCAGCGGCGCAGCCAGTTCGAGCTGGACCAGGCCCAGGAGCGCGAGCACATCCTCGAGGGGCTGAAGATCGCGGTGGACCAGATCGACGCCGTGATCGCGCTGATCCGCGGCTCGCAGGATTCGGAGACGGCGGCCCGAGGCTTGCAGGAAAGGTTCGCGCTGTCGGAGCGCCAGGCCGAGGCGATCCTGAACATGCGGCTCGCGCGACTCACGGCGCTCGAGATCGGCAACCTCGAGGCCGAGCTTACCGAGCTACGCAAGGAGATTCGCCGGCTCAAGGAGATTCTGGCCAGCCGCCCGCGCCGGCTGCAGATCGTGCGGGAGGAGCTGGAGGAGCTGGCCGCCAAATACGGAGACGAGCGCCGCACCGAAGTCATCGGCGATGTGACCGATTTCAACGTCGAGGACCTCATCGCCGACGAAGAGATGGTGCTCACCGTGAGTCACGACGGCTACGTGAAGCGGCTGCCCAGCGATACGTACCGCCGTCAGCGTCGGGGTGGCAGGGGGCTCCAGGGCATGGGTACGAAAGAGGAGGATTGGGTCGAGCACCTGTTCGTGGCATCGACCCACGACTACCTGCTGGTCTTCACGCGGCGCGGGAAGTGTCATTGGCTGAAGGTGCACGAGATCCCGCAGAGCAGCCGCACGAGCCGCGGTAAGCCGATCGTGAACCTGCTCACCCTCGGCACGGGGGACGAGGTGGCCGCTCTGGTGCCGGTGCGCGAGTTCCGGGAAGACCAGTACGTGCTTTTCTGCACTCGCCGCGGCACCGTGAAGAAGACGGCGCTGTCGGCCTACGGCAACGTGCGGTCCGTCGGGATCATCGCGATCAACGTGGACGCCAACGACGAGCTGATCGACGTGCAGATCACACGTGGCAATGACGAGGTGATCCTGGCGACGCGCAACGGCATGGCCATCCGCTTCCACGAAGACGACGCGCGCGAGATGGGGCGCGCGGCCGGCGGTGTGCGGGGAATTCGCCTGTCGTCCAAGGACGAAGTAGTCGGTATGGTGGTGATTCGGCCTGAGGCCTCGACGCTCCTGGTCGTCATGGAGAGAGGAATGGGTAAGCGCACGCCCATCGAGGACTATCGCCTGCAGAAGCGCGGTGGCAAAGGGATCATCAACGTGAAGACGACCGGGAAGACGGGGAATGTGGTCGGCATCAGGGCGGTCGCTCCCGACGAGGAGGTCATGCTGATCACGCGCAACGGTGTGGTGAACCGGCAGGCCGTCAAGGAGATCCGCGAGATCGGACGCGCCACGCAGGGCGTGCGCCTGGTTTCGCTCGACGAGGGGGACGCGGTGGTCGACGTGGCGCGGATCATTCCCGAGAACGGTGAGGGAGCCGATGCGGAGGTGCCGGCGCTCGAGCCCGGGGTCCCCACGCAAGAAAACGTTGTATGGGGTGAGGAGCCTTCGGGGGAAGGGGCACCTTCCGGGGAAGGCGCATGAAGGTGCTCACGCTGATCGGCGCGCCGGCGATCACGGCGGCGGCGCGCAGGCTGCGAGGATTCGTCCTCCGGACCCCGCTCTTGCCCGCGCCCGAGCTGTCGGTAGGCGGCACGGAAGTGCGGCTCAAGTGCGAATCGCTCCAGCGGGCGGGCTCGTTCAAGATCCGCGGCGCCTACAACTTCATGAGCCAGCTGAGCCGCGAGGAGCTGGCGCGCGGCGTCATCACATACTCGTCGGGCAACCACGCGCAGGCCGTGGCCCTGGCCGCGGGCGTGTTGGGTACGCGGGCCGTGGTGGTCATGCCCGTCACGGCGCCGGTGACCAAGCAAGAGGGAGCCAGGCGGCTGGGCGCCGAGGTGATCCTGCACGGTAAGATTTCGCTCGAGCGGCGCGAGCGCGCCGAGCAGATCGCCCACGAGCGAGACCTCACCATCGTGCCGCCGTCGGATCACGTGGAGATCATGGCCGGCCACGGGACCCTCGGGTGGGAGATCCTCGAGGATTGGCCGGATGTCGAGGCGGTGCTCGTTCCGGTCGGGGGCGGTGGCCTTATCGCCGGCGTCGCGGCCGCCGTGAAGGCCAAGCGGCCGGATGTGCGCGTGATCGGCGTCGAGCCCGCCGGCGCCGCGTCCATGAGGGCCGCCCTGGATGCCGGTCAGCCCGTGACGCTGGCGTCGATCTCCACGATCGCGGACGGGCTCGCGCCCGTGCGCGCCGGCGACATCGCGTTCGCGCACGTGCGCGAGCTGGTCGAGGACGTCGTTCTCGTGGACGACGACTCGATCCGCGAGGCCTCGAGCTTCCTGCTCGGCCGCGTGAAGCTCGTCGTCGAGTATTCCGGCGCGGCCACCGTGGCGGCTATCCGCTGCGGCGCGGTTCCCGCCAACGGTCAGCGGATCGCCGCCGTGCTGAGCGGCGGCAACATGGACCCCTCCGTGCTCCGCAGTCTCGCGTAGGAGCGCTGCCGTCGTCTGCCAGGGTTCCTCGAGTGTTGACACTGACCACGGTTCCGGGGCTCGCGGTCGGCCACGCCACGGATCCCGGCGGCGGCACGGGATGCACCGTCATCCTGGGGCCGTTCCGCGCCGCCGCGGACGTGCGCGGTCTGGCCACGGGCACGCGCGAGCTGGACGCGCTCTCGCCCCGGCATCTGGTGCCCCGGGTCGATGCCATCCTGTTCACGGGTGGGTCCGCCTTCGGACTCGCGGCGGCGAGCGGAGTGGTGGACTGGCTCGAGGAGCGAGGCCGTGGCTTCCAGACCCGGGTCGCGCCCGTGCCCATCGTATCCGCGGCCGTGATCTACGATCTGGAGCCGGGAAAGCCCCGGCCCGACGCCGCGCTGGGGCGGGCGGCGTGCGATGGCGCGTCCTCGGATCCCGTGGTCCAGGGCCGCGTGGGTGCGGGGGCAGGTGCGACCGTGGGCAAGATCCTGGGCCGTGAGCACGCCATGCCTGGCGGCGTGGGCAGTGCCGCGACTCGCACGGGCGATTTCGTGGTCGGGGCGCTGGCCGTCGTGAACGCCGTCGGCGATGTGCTCGACGGCAACGGGGGAATCCTGGCCGGCGCGCGCACGGAAGATGACCGCTTCCTCGATACCGCGCGCTACCTCACCGAGCACGGGATCGAGGGCGATTTCGGCGAGGCGCGGGCGCTGAGGGCGGGAGAGAGCACTACTCTGGTGCTGGTCGCCACGGACGCGCCGCTGTCGCGGGGAGATCTCGAGCGGCTGGCGGCTATGGCCGGCACCGGGATGGCGCGTCGTATCTCGCCCGTGCATTCCCCGTTCGACGGGGATATTACGATCGCGGTGTCCACGGCCGAGACGGTCGAGCCGGTCAGTCCGGGCGCGCTGCTCACGTTGGGCACCGTGGCGGCGAACATGGTGGAGCACTCGATCACACGGGCCGTTGAGCCAAGGTAACGAGACGTGAAGCTGCTTCTCTTCGATATCGACGGCACTCTGCTCAGGGGTGGACCGGCGCGGGAATCCTTTCGCTGCGCGCTAGTGGCCGTCTACCGTACGGCCGGTGGCATCGACGGCTACCCGTTCAGCGGGAAGACGGACGGGCAGATCGCCCGGGAGCTGCTCAGGGGCGCCGGACTGACCGATGCGGAAATCGACGCCGCGATGCCGGCCCTGTGGGAGACGTACCTCGCCGAGCTGAAGTCCAGGCTGGAGGCGATGCCGATGCACGTGCTGCCCGGCGTGCGCGAGCTGCTCGGCGCGCTGGAGGAGCGGTCCGACCTCGCCTACCTCGGGCTCGTCACCGGGAACCTCGCGGGCGGCGCCCGGCTCAAGCTCGAGTCGGCCGGCCTCGCCGGCCGCTTCCCCGTGGGCGGCTACGGCTCCGACTCCGAGAGCCGCGATGAGCTTCCGCCCATCGCGATCGGGCGGGCCGCCGAGCGCTGGGGTGTGCGCTTTGCTCGCGAGGACGTCGTGCTGATCGGGGACACGCCGCTGGACATCGCCTCTGGCCGCGCACACTCTGTGCGCTCGGTTGCTGTGGCCACGGGCCGGTTCGACGCGGATGCGCTCAGAGAGGCGGGAGCGGATCACGTTCTGGACGATCTGTCCGACACGGAGCGTGTGCTGGATCTACTGATAGGATGGCGAGCGGATTAGCTCAGCTAGAGAACCTCGAACGTCTCCAGCTCCTCGAGCACGAAGGCCAGATTCTCACCCGTCGTTGGATGCGTGGCGATGAGCGTCTCGCGCCGGTTCTTCACCACCAGCTCCACCGCGATGACGACGTATTCCGTGCCTCGACGCCGGAGGCTGACGCGAGCCTGGTCCGCAACAGCGCGCTCGAGGCGGTCGTAGGCCTCGGTGGTCCAGCGAAACACGCACATCCCTTCTATTCGGGTAGTCGCGCTCTCTCACCCGCTCAGGGAAAGCGGGTCGGCGCTAACCTCCTAACCCGCTGACCCAACGTGACAGGCAGGCGGGACCGTGGCAACCATTCAGGCCCGCCCACGCTCCAAGCTTGCCCGCCTGCCCGCGGCTGGCCATCTTTTCCCTGGACGGGGCCCGACATCCCCATACACGTAGGCTGTCTGGACACTTGGCGGAGGGCGGCAACGTGGCCCAAAAGGATAGAGCCGCGCACAAGGCGGCAGGGAAGAGCATGACCCGGTTCTACATCATCCTCGGCGCTGTCGGGGTCATCGGGATCGGCACGCTGGCGTACACGCTCGGCTCGAGCGCCATGAGCGGGGTCGTCACCGAGCCCGTCGATCTGGCCGGCATCGAGGACATGAACACTCTCGTGAGCATGGCGGCGGGTGTCGGGCAGGGCGATCCGCAGGCACCCGTTCGCATCCTCGAGTTCTCCGATTACCAGTGTCCCTGGTGCGCGAAGTTCGCGTTCGACGTGAAGCCGTTCCTGTCGTTGAACTACATCGAGACAGGTAAGGTCCACTACGTCTACTACGATTTCCCGCTCTTCATGGGCCACGCGCACGCCTTCCTGGCCGCGAGAGCGGCTCGCTGCGCGGGTGAGCAGAGTAAGTACTGGGAGTACCACGACGAGTTGTTCCGGCAGCAGGCGCGCTGGTCGATCGCGACGAATCCGACCGGGGACTTCGTGGACTATGCCGGCAGCGTGGGCGTCGACACGGGCGCCTTCGAGGCGTGCCTGAAGAGCGACCGCTTCGCAGACGTGGTCACGGCGAACCTGCGGCTCGGCGAGCAGCTCGGCGTGCAGGGACCACCCACGTAGTACATGAACGGCAGGTTGATTCAAGTTTCCGACTACGGGCCGCTCCGGGACCTGATCGAGGCTGAGCTGGGAGGGTGATCGAGGCATCCGCCGCCGAGGCCGGCAGGCTCACGGAGTGGTCGCCTCCGCTGAATCGGATGGCCATCACCCTTCTCTCGCTTTTCGGGATCCTCGTCGCGACGTATCTGCTGCTGGCCAACCTGGGGCTGACCGGGCCGGTGGTCTGTGGGGTCGGCGACTGCGAGACCGTGCAGGCTAGTTCCTACGCCCGCATCGCGGGTGTTCCTGTTTCCGCGATCGGCCTCGGCGGGTACGTTCTCCTGTTCGCGCTAGCTCTGCTCGGTCTGCAGCCGGCGTTCGGATTCGCGACCTGGGTCCCGCAGCTGCTCGTCGCGGGTTCGACGCTGGGAATTCTCTTCACGGGCTACCTTACCTACATCGAGGCCTTCGTGCTGCACGCGTGGTGCCAGTGGTGCGTCGTGTCCGCGGTCCTGATCACGCTCATCTTCTTCTCATCCATCCCCGAGCTCGGCCGCATGCGGAGGCCGCGTGGCTGAGCGTACGACGATCCGCCTGCTGTTCGCGGACCGCGGGGTCTATCACCACGAGGATGTGAGCGTGCCGAGCGAGGCGTTGGCGCGCTACGAGCGCGTGGTCGACATGCTGCGCGAGGACCCCGACGTGTTGCGGGAGCTGTACGTAAATCCCAAGAGGCTGTGCGCGGCTTACGTCGTCAAAGACGGCGAAGCGGCGTAAGGACGGGACGGCGATGAGGATGCGGGAGCCGTGACCGTCGCGCGGCTCGTGCTCGTTCCGATGGGCGCCGCGCTGCTGCGCCTGCTGAGTGCCCTGGGTCGCCGCGGTGAGGCGGTCCTGGACCACGCGGCCTCGCTGGCGACGTTGACCGTCAAGATCTTCGTGCACGCGGCGAGGGGCAGGATCCCTCTGCACGATTTCGCGGTTCAGTGCTACACGATGGGAGTACAGAGTCTCCCGATCGTCGTCATGACCGCGGCGCTGTCCGGGCTGGTGACCACGCAGCAGGGGGGCTATCAGTTCACCGGCGCGATTCCGCTGTACGCGCTCGGAAGCATTGTGGTCAACAGCATGATTCTCGAGCTCGGGCCGGTCGTCACGGCCTTCGTCTTCATTGGCCGGGTGGGGGCGCGCATCACGGCGGAGCTCGGTACGATGAAGGTGTCCGAGCAGATCGATGCATTCCACGCCCTGGGCCGCGATCCGATCGGCGCTTTGGGGGGACCGCGGGTGCTCGCCGGCGTTGTAGTGTTCCCGGTGCTCGTGGCCATTGCGAACGTCGTCGGCATCTACTCGGGGATGGTCGCCGCGGAGATGACCGTTGGGCTGGGTCGCGAGACGTTCTGGTACGGGGCTCGCCTCTTCGGGCACCGCTGGGATCTGCTCTATGGGCTGGGCAAGGCCTTCGCCTTCGGGCTG
>JACQVC010000306.1 GCA_016209995.1 Gemmatimonadota bacterium | reverse complement strand
GCGTCGATCCCGCGCGCGGGCGCAAACCCGAGATCGTAGCCGACGCCGCGCCCTGGATCCTCGCGCAGCCGAGCCGAAGCTGCACGGGCAACTTCTTCATCGATGAGGATGTGCTGCGCGCCGCCGGCGTCACTGATCTGGAAAAGTACGCTGTCGCCCCTACGAAGCCGTTGCTGCCCGATCTCTTTCTGGACTGATGCGTGTTCAATATTGACATACAATCGTATCGGATTAGCATACGTATATGTCGCAGAACCTGCTTCTGGGACCTGCGGGCCGACGCGCGGTGCTCGCTCGTACATTCCTCGACCCCAGCCGCGAATATCATCTTCGCGAGCTGGTGCGCCTGACGGGTCTCGCCCCGCGCACCGTCCACCAGGAGGTTGAGAAGCTGGTGCGTGCCGATTTGTTGCGCGAGCGACGGGATGGGAACAGACGCTACCTGCGTGCCAACGACCGGCACACTCTGTTTCGCGCGGTGCGCGAGATCGTCCTCAAGACAGAGGGATTAGCCGACGTGTTACGGGGCGCGCTCGGGAACGAGGGTATCGAGTTCGCATTCGTCTACGGATCGCTGGTAGCCGGCGCACCACGGGCGGGCAGTGACGTAGACGTGCTGATCGTGGGAAGCCTTGGCCTCAGGGAGGCGGTCCGCCGCTTACGCGCTGCCCAGGACGTCCTGGGTCGGGAGATCACACCGAACGTATGGACCCGCCCGGAATTCGACCGCCGCCACAAGGAGGCCGATCCGTTCCTTCTAAGGATCCTCGAGAGTCCCCTGCTCCCGGTCAGCGGAGCGATTCCGGGGTTCGCTGGATGAGCTTGGAGAGCTGGCTCGCCAACGGCTGGCTGACGCGCCACGAAGCCTCCCGCCAGGAAGTGGACGATCTGCTAGTCGCGGCCGCAGCGGACCTGCTCGACGCGCAGAAGGACATCTCGCCCGCCTGGCGTTTTGCCATCGCCTACAACGCGGCTCTTAGACTCTGTACGGCGGCCCTTCAGGCCGCGGGTTATCGAGCGAGTCGCGAACAGCGGCACTACCGTACGATCGCGGCGCTGCCGCTCGTGATCGGACCGGAAGCAACGGAACTGGCCGACTTCCTGGATCATTGCCGCGCGAGACGGCACGATGTGACCTACGAGGCGCTGACGGCAGTGACGGAGAGCGAGGCCACAGCACTCATCGCAGCAGTTGTCGAGCTCGATGAGCGGATTCGCACGCGGCTTCGCTCGCGTGCGCAGGAGTCGGGCCGTGCGTGAGGACGATGTTACCGCACCGTGTTCGCACCCGCCTGGCAGGCCACGTGATCCTGCGAGCCCATCGCGCCGCTGCAGCCGATCGCTCCGATGATCCGCCCGCCTTCGACCAGAGGGATGCCTCCGGGAGATGCCACCAGCGTGGGATCGAGCGTGGAAACGTAGGCGCCGGCCGGCGTCTGCATGACATCGAAGAAGGCCTGCGTCGGGCGCCGGAAGCGGGCGGCCGTGCGCGCCTTGCCGATCGCGATGTTGTTCGAGGCGTGCTGCGTCTGGTCCATGCGGTAGAAGTAGACCAGATCCCCGTTCGGGTCCACGACGGCGATCGCGAGCTTCCAGTTACGGGGTGGGCGCCTGGCCTCGGCGACGACCGCCTGGACCACCTGTGCCGCGCGATCCGCGGTGATGGACGGACCGTAAGGAACGTCGAAGGGCATCTGCTCGGGAACAGCCGGCTGCTGGGCGCTCGCTTCCGTGACGGCCAGTACCGCCGCGATCACCAGGGACAACGAGGTCAATCTTGGCATGGAAGAGTGTCCTTTATGTGGATGTGGTCCTAGCGCCGGCCAATCTATCACGGCAGCCGTGCCGCCGCCTTGCTCGCCCAGCGCCGCCGATCTAGCGTGCTCTTGCCATGTGCACCGCCACCGCCATGCTTCTGGCCGGATTGGCGCTCGCGACCGGGCCGGGCCCCCGAGTCATCGCCCACGACCTCGAGCGCACTCGGGTCGTGGTCACGTTCGCCAGCGATGGCACGTTCCAGGTCGACGTGGTGAACAACCCCGATTGGCTGCTCGAGCGCCTGGATCCGTTCTCGGGCCAGCCGCTCTCCGGACGCCTGGATCCCGGACCCCGCGACCGGCGGCTGGCCGAGCTCGAGGAGACGTTCGCCCGCTGGGTGTGGGTCTACTTCGGCGACGAGCGGCTGGAGCTGGCGGCCGAGTATATCCCGCCGCCGCGCGGACCGATCGATCCGAATCGACCGCCGTGGCGCATCGCTCTCGTGTTCGCCTTCGGTCTGTTGCACGGCATGGGATTCGCCGGCGTGTTGAGCGATCTCGGGCTGCCACGCTCCGAGCGGCTGACGGGTCTGGTCAGCTTCAATCTCGGAGTCGAGGGTGGTCAGTTGGCGGTGATTGCGCTGGCGTTCGGCGCGATCGGCTGGCTACGCCACAAAGAATGGTACCGGCGCCGCACGGTGTGGCCGCTCTCCCTGTTCATCGCGGCCGTCGGCCTCTACTGGACGGTGACCCGAGTCGCCGGCGTTTAGCAAGTCGCAAAAGTATCGGCGATCCACCGGTAAACCGGGGGAGGCAGGCGGCGGCGTTAGGGAACTGGTGCGGGAAGCGCCCCGCGAATCGCTCTCTTGCTTGCCGGGGGCTCCTGCCGTACCGTCTCCTGACAAGAAAAACGCGTTTGCAGTCCAATCGGAACCCTTCCCAGTGAGGCTCGTATGTGCCGACCGAACAGCGATTCGCGCAGTCTCGTCCTCACTCCTGGTCTGTTGCTCGTCGCTCTGCTCTTCGCGGCGGCCTGTGCACCGGCTGATCAAGGCGGGGCGAACGCCACGGTGTTCGAAGGCGCGCGGCTCATCGTCGGGGACGGTAGCGCGGCCATCGAGGATGCCGTGTTCGTGGTCGAGGGTGACCGTTTCACGCTGGTCGGCCCGCGCGGCGAGGTGGACGTCCCACGGGGCGCGGCGCGCGTCGATCTGACGGGCAAGACCGTCATGCCGGCGATCATCAACACGCACATGCACCTGCCGACCGAGCGGGAAGCCCTCATCACGCAGTTGCAGCACAACGCCTACTACGGAGCCGGTACGGTGGTGAGCCTGGGTCTCGACAACACGGATGCGCCATTCCAGGTGCGTGGGGAGACGGTCCCCAACGGCGCGCGCTACTTCACGGCGGGACGCGGGATCACGTCACTGGAGCCGGGGCGCTCGGAGGCTCCCTACTGGGTGACGAGCGAGGCGGAGGCGAGGACGGCCGTTCAGGAGCTGGCGGCCAAGCAGGTGGATGTGGTCAAGATCTGGGTCGACGATCGCAACGGGCAGTACCAGAAGCTCGGTCCCGCCCTCTACGGCGCGGTCATCGACGAGGCCCACACGCGCAACCTGCGCGTTACCGCCCATATCTTCGCGCTCGAGGATGCGAAGGGACTCCTGCGTGCGGGCCTGGACGCGTTTGCGCACAGCGTGCGCGACCAGGATGTCGACGACGAGTTCATGGCGATGATCCGTGAACACCCCAACTTCGTCCAGATCCCGAACCTTCCCGGTCGGGGCGTGCCGACGGATCTCAACTGGTTGAGCACGATTCCTCCCACGGAACTGCAGGAGATCATGGAGGGGAACGTGGAGCGGCCCCAAGCGCAGGCAGGGTTCGGGATCCAGGCCCGCAACCTGGCCCGGCTCAGCGGGGCGGGCGTCAAGGTCGCCATGGGGACGGACGGCGGCAACGCGTGGGCCGCCCACGTCGAGATGGAGGACATGGCGGCGGCGGGGATGACGCCGGCTCAGGTCATCACGGCGGCGACCAGCACGTCAGCCGAGTGGCTGCAGCTGCCCGACGTCGGTACCGTGGCGACCGGCAAAATCGCGGATTTCCTCGTCCTCGATGCGAATCCACTCGACGACATCACGAACACGCGGCGCATCAACGCGGTGTATTTACGCGGTACAGCCGTGGACCGTGAGGCAGTGAGGGCGAGGGTGCTCGGCCAGACGACGCAGTAGGCTATCCGCAGTCAGCGGGTCAGTCCCCACTCCTCCACGCCCAATGGCCGGGGGAAGGGAGGTCTGACCCGCTGATCTCTGACCCGCTACTAAATCTTCTGCAGCGCCTCCGCCATATTGTCGAGCGCCCGCTCGATGAGCCTCCGCGACGTGCCCAGATTCATGCGCAGGTGGTTCTCACCGCCGGTACCGTACGTGTGCCCGGGGTTCATGAAGACCTTCGCGTTCTTGGCGAACCAGCGCTGAGCGACCATCGAGGGCGTGACCGGGTTCGTCGAAGTCCTGCTCTCCTCCTCCGCCGTACGCTTTGCGCCGATCCGCTCGATCACCTGGCTGACGTCCAGCCACGCCAGATAGGTCCCCTGCGCCTTCGTGTACCTTACGAGCGGGATGTTGTCCCGGATGTACTTTTCGGCGAAGTCATGGTTGCCGTCGATGTACGGCAGAAGCTGATTCACCCAGTCTTCGCCTTCGGTCAGCACCGCCAGGTTCGCGACCATGCCGAGCGTGCTCAGGTCGGCGCGCGTGTTCGCTCTGACGCGAGCGAGGTAGTCCGGATTCGTCGAGAAGTACCACGCCGCCTTCATGGCGGCCAGGCTGAACGTCTTGCTCGCGGCCTTGAACGTCAGGCTGTTATCGACGATCTCCTTGTTCGGCAGACTGGCGAACGGCGTGTACTTGTTCCCCTTCGTGACGAAATCGCAGTGAATCTCGTCCGCGAAGACGACGACGCGGTGCCTGAGGCAGATCTCGCCCATCCGCATCATGTCCTCTGGCGACCAGCAGTTGCCCGTGGGGTTCTGCGGGTTGCACAGGATGAACACGTTGCAGCGGCTGGCGCGCTGCTCGAAGTCGTCGAAATCGATCGAGTAGCGGCCGTCGACCACGTTCATCTGACTGTCTTCCGGCACGGTCTTCGTGAAGCGCAGGTCGCCGTAGAACCCGTTGTACGTGGGCGTCGTGAGGAGAACCCTGCTCCCCGGCGGCGAGAACGTCAGCAGCCCGGCGATCAGGCCCGGGTGGACGCCGGTGGTCAGCACGACCGTGGCCGGATCGATGTCCAGACCGTAGCGCCTCTTGTTCCAGGCGACGATGGCCTGGGTGTACGCTTCGGGCGTCCTCAGGTATCCCCAGCACTCGTGCTCGCAGCGCTCGGCCAGGGCCTTGGTGATGCAGGGCGCCGCGCGGAAGTCCATGTCGGCGATCCCCATTCCCACCTCGATGTCGCCGAAGTCGGCGATCGCGCCGTCCCACTTGGTGCAGTTGGTTCCGACGCGGCTGTAGATCTCATCGAAGTCGTACGTTTCCCTCAGCGGTGACGACAGGACGCCGCCCGCCTCGGTCGCGAGAGCGGTTTTCGTCCCGACCGCGCCCAGGATTGCCGTCATTCCGGCGTTCTTCAGGAACGCCCTGCGATTGAGCCCATGGTTGCGTGACATGAGATTGGTCTCCTCCTCTACGGTCTGGTCGTTGCCAGGAAGCGCCTGGCCTCCTGCATCCCTGGGAATGAGTCGCGGCCCGCCCACACGCGGGTCAGCCTCTCGTAGGCTTCGGCCGCCTTGGCGCGGTTGCCCGTCTGGGCATACGCGCGGGCCAGCCCCAGCAGCGAACGCGGCCGGTTGGGCAGCCGCTGCAGCGAGGTCTCGAACAGCGAGACCGCATCGCCCGCTCGTCCCAGCTCGAGCAACATCTCGCCGTACAGCTCGTGGACCGGCTTGATCGGACTGGCTGCGCCCCGCGGCGGTGCCATGGACTCATCGATCTTCACGGCCTCGTCCATCAGGCCGGTCGCGATGTCGGCGTGCCCCATGCTCGCGTGCAGCAGCGCGCTCACCTGCTTGTACATGATCTGCGTGTCACCGTTGCCGCCGTCGTCGGCCCTCGCCTGCAACGCGGCCTCCGCCTGCGCGAGCGCTGCCCGGTTGCCCGTACGCGCCGCGCTCAGCCCCGTGGCCAGCAGCTCGTTGACCGACGACTCGGCCGTGATCGGCAGTATCTGCCACTGTTCCGTCTCTACGATGTAGCGCGCCTTGAGCAGCGAAACGGTGCCCACGGCGCGGCCGTCGCCGTGATCGGCGTGCTCGCCGCCCTCCAGGAAGCCGCCGTGGGACATGCTCTCGCTGCGCTGGATCCAGAGCCGGCCCTTCTCGTAGTCCCCGAGCTGCAGGTCGCCGTACTGACCCCAGTCCAGGGCGTGGGTCGCGTCACCCATGGGGTCACCCGGCTTCCATAGCTCGCGCGCCGCGTCATAGGCGGCCTGATTGTGCCGGGATACGCGGTCCCACATGCCGTGCTGAATGAATATGTGGGTGGGCATGTGAATCGCGTGCGATACGGCGGGCGCGATCTCCGCGAAACGATAGGCCGACTCCAGGGCGAGCGGCGCGTGCACCGGATCGTCGAACGCGTGGATCGTGTAGTGCGGTGCGCCCGGATGGTTGGGGTTCTCCTTGAACAGCTTCAGCGTGATCGCGCCCGCCCGGATGTTGAGCCGCCCGCTCAGGTCGCCGGTCGCGGCTGCGGCGCTCAGCATGGAAAGCGCGTAAAAGGCCGCGACCTCGGAGTCGTTCGGGTAGCGCTCGTACAAGTCGCGCATCGCCTCCATGTAGCCGACGCGACGCACGACGTGATCGCCCTCTCCCCACAGCACCTCGACTGCGTTCAGGAAGCCTTTCTCGCGATCCGTGGGCGCCTTGGCCAGCCGCTCGGCCCGTGTCGGCGCCAGGCGCTGCAGCACCTTGCGGGGCTCTGTCGGATTCATCTGCGAGTTCAGCGGGTGGTTGTACGCCAGCGATTCACCCCAGTAGGCCATCGCGAAATTCGGATCCAGCTTCTGTGCCGCGTGGAACTGCTCGATGGCCTGCAGCCAGCCGAAGCTGTGCAGGATCGCGACGCCGCGCAGGAAGTGTTGTTGCACCTGACCCGTTGCGGACGTCGGAAAATCGATCGAGCCTACGCTCTCGAACTGCGCCTGAGCGGGACCGGCGAGGACGAAGAGCAGAGCGACGACCAGCGAAACTGGGGACACGCGCTTCATGGCTCTCTCCTTGCACGAGAGGCAACGCGTCACGCCACCGGGCGATACGGCCAACCTATCAGTATAACGCGGCTGTCTGTCCATCGCCATCACGGAGGGGCGGTCGGCCTGCCCACAGGGGCCTTACTCTCTGACAGGCCCTGGCTGCTTCCAGCGGGCGGCGGGACAAGAGCGTGGGCGCCCCGAGCTAGCGGGGGCCGCCAGCCCGTCGCGAGGCGGTCACGGGCACGAACTTCTGCACGCGCTGGCCGTAAGTGTCGGCCGCGTACACGGCGCCCCGTGAGTCCACGGCCATGCCGTGCACCCAGTCGAACTCGCCAGGGCCGCGGCCCGGACGCCCCCACGTCGCGAGAATCTTCCCGTCCGCGAGTGCGATCTTGTGCACGCGCTCGCCCGCGTGGTCGGCAATGTAGCCGAAGCCGTCATCGCCCTGGCGCGAGATCGCAATGTCCCAGGGGTTCCAGCCCGGGTTGGCGAACTCACGAACGTACGTCAGGTTCCTGTCGAAGACTTGAATCCGCTTGTTCTCGCGATCGACGACGAAGATGTTGTCGTTCGCGTCGACGGCGGCCTGGTGGGGCAAATGGAACTCGCCCGGGCCGGTGCCGCGGTCGTCCGGTCCGCCGGCGCGCAGCCCGGCCTGCTTGATGAATCTCCCCTCCCTCGAGTACATCACGACCCGGTTGTTCCCGTAACCGTCCGTGACGATCAGGTTGCCGGAGCGGAGGACGGAGATACCCGAAGGCCGATCGAAATGCGTCGCGTCGTTGCCGGGCTGCCCCGCGGTGCCGAGCTGCAGCACTACGCGATCCAGCGCGGGGTTCAGCTTCACGATCCGGTGATTGTCCCGCTCGACGACCCAGACGTTGCCTTCCCAGTCCACCTCACCCGAGTGCAGCCAGCCGCCGATGATCGGCCGCCCCTGCGCATCCTTTTCGCCACCGCCCCGGATGAACTTGCCCTCGCGATCGAACACGAGCACGGTCTGCATTCCGCGATTGAATACGTAGATGCGGTCCTGGTCGTCGATCGCGATACCGGAGACGCCCTGACCGTACAGGGGAGGCTGGGATGGCTCCTGTGCTTGCTGTCGGCCCGGCGTCTGTCCCATGGCCTGGGCGCGGCGCGCTGCGGCCGCCGCCGCCCGATCGCGCGCCGCTTGATCGGGCCACCCGTCGCGGGATCCGAAGAAGAGCCCCGGCGGAAACGTCGGCCAGTTGGTGACCAGCTCGTAGCGGGACTGCGCCCGCGCCGGACCTGCGACCATGATCGCCAGGACGCCCAAGACCGGGATCACTTTGCTCATTAGCCGACTCCTGGTTGCAGGGGTGATGCGTGACTGTATGCGCCCGCCGCTGCCCGAAAGTCAAGCCGATTCGTGACGAGGAGCCGGAGCCTGGAAGGCGAGCTGCAGACCGATCACGTCGGCCCGAACGAGAATGTGCACGGGACGTCGCGTGTCTGGAGGCTTGAACGTGTACAGCCCAGATATCTCCACGGCTCAATCGTCTGGCCCGGCATGCGCCGTCGCTCGAGCAGGAGCTGGCGCTCCAGTAGCGCCCGGTTCAGCGCGCGCTGATTCAGGATGAGTTCGCTCACGCGAAGCGGCCTTGGCGAAGCGACAAAGTCCCACTGTGCACTGCGCTACGACCGCCCGGGATGCTGCGAGCAGCGGTAACGATCGGGAGTTGGGGGGCCGTGTGGCAACGGCGTGCGGCAGCTGTCGGGCGCGAGATGCTTGCGGAATCGGTTACGTTGTGTATGTATACAGGACGATTTGTTCGTGATTCCGGGCGTAGATAACGAGGTGACGAGGCAAGAAAAGGAGGAGCCGATGGGCTGGGAACGGAGTTTGTGGGGAGCTTTGCTCGCGGTCGTCGTGGCTGTGGGTCCGCTCGCCGCCCAGGATCGAGCCGTGACCCTCATGGTTCGGGGTGGTGGTGACAACCCGTTCACCGTGCTGGACGACGCGACCACGGCCACCCTGAAGACGGGCTACAACCTGGGTGCCGGTGTGGGGCTGCAGCTGAGTGACAGACTGGCCGTACGCGGCGATGTGTCATTCACGCGCAACGGGTTCCGTGCGCTCGGGATGCGCGTCTCCGAGCTGAGCCGCCTGTTCATGGACGCGTCGGTTCAGTTCACGTATCCGACGGAGAGCGGCTGGGAGCTGTTCGGCGCGGCGGGTGGCGGAATCGTGAAGCTGCACGAACCCGGTACGTCGGGCCAGGACAGCACGAAGCCCACCGCCGCGCTCGGCGCGGGAATGGGCTACACGTTCCCAGGCACCAACGTAGGCTTCTCTCTCGAAGCGAAGGGCTGGTTCTATCAGTTCAAGGACTTGAAGGGAAGCTTCAAGAATTACGACAAAACGATGATCGACGTCGGGTGGACCGGCGGCTTGTCGTACCGGCTGCCGTTCTGACGTCCCGCTGCGCGCTGAGTGGGCGCGGGGCCTGCGTCACAGCGGCCGCGCGCCCACTCGCTTTGTCTGTCCCGCGCGTCTTCTAGATCCCGGACCGCGGCCACTGGCTCCCGGTTTCCGCCCGGACAAGCCTCGCCGGACTGCCAGTCGTTAACTTGAGCTCGACGACGTCGCCGTCGCGCGGGTCACGCCTCGGGGGAAGCTCAACGGCAACTCACCCGTGCTGTCGCCGAAGCGCTCGAGGTCGTCGTGTCCGAGCTTGTGCAGCAGGCTCAGGAACGCGTTCGCCATCGGCGTGCCCAGGGGGGCCTTGAGGTGGAGGTTGCCCTCGAGGGCGCCGCTCGCGTGACCCATCAGGATGAGCGGACAGCGGCGGTGGTTGTGGAGGTTGGGGTCGCCCATCGCGGAACCCCAGACGATGGCCGTCTTCTCCAGCAGGTTGGTATCCCCCTCCCGGGTGTTCTTCAGCTTCTCGAGCAGGTACCTCATCGCGCTCAGGCGATAGGTGTTGATCTGGTTCAGCTCCAGGATGGCCTGGTGATTGTTCCCGTGGTGCGTCGCCGGGTGGAACGACTTGGTGACGCCACTCTCCGGGAACACGCGATTGGATGAGTCGACGCCGCTCTTGAGGGAAATGACGCGCGTGATGTCCGCTTCCAACGCCAGCACCTGGAGATCGAACATCAGCTGCATGTGCTCTTCCCACGAGTCGGGCACGCCCGCGGGCGCTTCCGGCAGCTCTCTCGCCTGACCGCTGGTGTTGCGCAGCTCGACGATCTGGATGCGGCGCTCGATTTCGCGGATGTCCTCCAAGTACTCGTCCATCGCCAGGCGGTCGACGGCTCCCAACTGCCTCTTCAGCCGCGCCACCTCGGTGGTGATCCAGTCGATCATGCTCAGGTCGGTGCGCCTGCGCGCCACGCGGTCCGCTGGTGAGTCGCCGGCGCCGAAGAGCCGCTCGAAGACGGCGCGCGGCTCCCGGAGCGCAGGCAGCGGCTGGCTGGGCGACGCCCAGGAAATCGAGTCGGTGTAGGCGCAGTGATAGTCGTAGGCGCAGCCACCGCCGCGGTTGACCGCCTCGATGCACAGCTCCAGTGACGGCAGCGCACTGTCCTGGCCATACCGCTGCGCCTGCATCTGGTCGAGCGAGACCCCCACGTAGAGATCCGAGCCCTGCGTCTGCTTGGGGTGCGCCTGCGTCAGAAACACGGCAGCCGTGCGATGGTGGTCGCCGCCGATCTCGACCGGCACGTACGGTTCCGCCATGCGGCAGTCCGTATTGCTGATGATCGTCAGGTAGTCCCGGAATTCTTCCAGTGGCTTGAGCTGGCTGTACGGCAGCAGCTCGAAGTCACGCCCCACCTTCTCGGGACCGAACAGGTACTGGGTAGCTCCCCAGTCATTGCCGCCGGCCCCGCCCATGGCTTCCTCGACGCAGATCAAGCGGGTCGCCCCGACTTCCGCCACGTTACGTCCCCCGAGGCGGCCGGCGGGCACCATCGCATCCAGGAAGGGCAACGCCACGGACGCACCCATGCCGCGCAGGAACGTGCGGCGGGCAATGTGCTTTCCGGTGATGAATGGCATGGCTCGGATCCTTTCCGTGCGCCGCTCAGTCGCGGGGCGGGCGAGGGGGTGCCACTTGCAGCTGAGTCTGACTCGGCGCGGCACCGGTCGGGAGATCGGGCGCATTCGCGCCGGCGCAGTAGTCACCGGTTCCGTTGAAGTGCACGTTCAAGCAGAGCAGCTTGGAGCCCAGGCTCTCGAGCAGCGCCTGCGTCTCCGGGAAGGGGACGCGCTGGAAATAGCCGCCGCGGCCGCCCCGGGCCATGTCGGCCGTGCTCTGGCCCAGCCGGGTCACGGCCGTCACGTCAGCTCCCTTGGACACCAGGTAGCGGATCATCTCGTTGTCGCCTCGCGAAGCCGCGTAGTGCAGCGGTGTATAGCCCCAGTAGTCTCGCAGGTTCACGTCGGCCCCGTGCTCTTCGACCAGATACTTCACCGCGTCGGGAAATGCGTCGGGCACATTGCGAATGCTGTACGCGCCGAGCCCGAGGTACCCGCCGCCGGCAGCCATGTGGATCGGGTACGAGCCCGGCGAATCCGGCGGCGACGGCGGCAGTCCGGAATCCTCGGCGATGCGTCCGTCCTGCTGCCGCGCTTCTCTCATCCCGACCGGCGGCAGCGAGGTCGGGATGTTCGGGTCCGCGCCGTAGCTCGCGAGCAGGCGCATCGCCGCGAGATCCTGCGCAAAGGCAGCACGCCAGAACGGCGTCGCGCCCTTCACGTCCATCCCCAGCCGGGTGCGACCGTACTCCCAGTACCAGAGGTGGGTCTGGAGCTGCACGTTCGGATTCGCACCCGCCTCGAGCAGCGCCTTCAGCACGTCCAGGTACTCCGCCTTCTGGAAATCCTGCGCACGGGGCTGCGGATAGCGGGACTTCG
>JACQVC010000308.1 GCA_016209995.1 Gemmatimonadota bacterium | reverse complement strand
GGCCACCCGCAGGCTGCCCTGGCACCCCGCCGGTCGCCGCGGTCCCCGTTGCCCCGCCCGCCGCTGACCCGGGGTCCTGCGACTCCGAGGTCTCCGGCCGATCCCCACATGCCGCCAGCACGATGGCTTGAGCGTGGGGCACCGCGGCTTCCGTACCGCGTCGCGGTGCCGCTCGCTCTAGCCATCGTGCTGGCTGGATGTGGGGATCGGCCGGAGACCTCGGAGTCGCAGGACCGCGGGTCAGCGGCGGGCGGGGCAACGGGGACCGCGGCGACCGGCGGGGTGCCAGGGCAGCCTGCGGGTGGCCTGCGCGACTGGGTTGGAGACGTCAGCCGCGGCTTCCGGGAGGTTGTGGCGCTAGCGCAGGCCGGTGACGTGCCGGCGGCCAGGTCGCGCGCCCTGGACCTGTACATCAGCCGGCAGGAGTACATCGAGATCTTCTACGGTGCGGGCGGTCGCCTTGTGGCGCCGACGCACGCAGCGCTGGCCACGACGGTGGAAGATTCGGAAACGCGGTTTCACGAGCTACTGCAGCTCGTGAACGCCTCGCCGGTGGATTCGGCTGGGCTGGCGGCTGCGATGGCTGCGGTGGAGGCTCAGCACCAGCGCGTCATCGCGGAGGCGGAAGCTGCGGGCGTTCCGATGATGCCGCCCGCCGCGCAACCGGGAACCACTCCCGAAGACACGCTGGTGACGCCCTCGGCGGATGTCCTCCAGCGCGACGCCCGAGCTCCGGAGATCGCGGGCATCCTGGAGATGCTCGGCGCCGCGCAGGACGCCTATCAGGGCGGAGACCAGCCGGTTGCTCTCCGCCTCGTCGAGGACGCGTACCTCGAGCGCTTCGAGCCGATCGAGCCCCGACTTCCGGCAGCGCTGAGTGGGGGGATCGAACGGCTGTTTCACCTTTCTCTTCGCCCCCAGCTCGTGAACAGGGCAGCGCCGGCGGAGGTCGAGCGAACGTTCGACACGCTGCGCGGGCAGCTGCTGCTCGCGGATGCGCATCTGATGGGCGGCTCCACGTTTCTGTTCGGCGCGATCAACAGCTTCGTGATCATCGCCCGCGAGGGGCTCGAGGCCGTGCTGCTCATTGCCGCGATCCTGGCCTACCTGGCACGCATCGACCCGGCGGGGCGGCACCAGCGGCGAATCTACGAGGGGGTGGGTGTTGGAGTGGCGGCCAGCCTCGGAACGTGGGTGCTGGCCCGCACCCTGATCCCGATCGGAGGTGCGCAGCGCGAGCTGATCGAGGGCGTCACGGCGCTCCTCGCGGTGTGCGTGCTGGTCTACGTGTCCAACTGGCTTTTCCAGAAGACGTACATCCAGAGCTGGAGGGAGTACCTGAAGGGGCAGGTAGATCGCGCCGTGTCGACCGGTTCCGCCCTGGTGATGGCCGGTCTGGCGTTCGCGGCCGTATATCGAGAGGGCTTCGAAACCGTGCTCTTCTATCAGGCTCTACTCTTCGACGTGGGCTCCGGTGCCGTGCTCGCGGGCTTCTTGCCGGGTGCCATCGTGATTCTGCTGGTGGGTGTGGGAATCATCCGGGTGGGGCTGAGGCTGCCCATGCGTACGTTCTTCGGCCTGACAAACGCACTGCTCCTTTACCTGGCCTTCGTCTTCCTGGGGAAGGGGCTTTACAACTTGCAGGAAGCCGGGTTGTTCGCGCCGACTCCGTTGTCGTGGTTCCCCGACACCGAGGTGCTGCGGCTGCTGCTGGGTGTGTTCCCGGTAGCCCAGACCCTGCTGGCTCAAGCTGTGTTTCTCCTGCTGCTGGTCGCGACGTACGTCTACTATGTCCGCAAGCAGGCGCTGCTGGCAGCTGCGGCACGGCCGGCGTCCAGTGCCGACCGACCCGCCAGAGCCGTCAAGTAGCTTAGTCCTGTTCGACCCGCCCTGAGCAGCACGGCTGGGGGCGCTCAATACCGCACGCGTAGTCCGGTCTGGATGGTCCTGGGCAGCCCTGGACGAGCGCCCGCCGGGCGCCTGGCGACCACGTACTGCTCGTTGGAGAGGTTTTCGATCCCCACGAGCAGCGCTCCCCAGGGCGTCAGTGAGTACTCGCTCGACAGATCGAAGACGAGGAAACTGTCCGTGGCAGCGGCTGCGGAAATGGGTCCCTGGCCGGCGGTGGTGCGCATGGCACTGCTGTAGCGTGCGCCCAGTCGAACGTTCCAGGATGCGTGTGCCAGTCCCACCGTCCCGTAGAGCTGGTGCCGAGCGAGGTAGGGTAGCTCATCGCCCGCGCTCACCGTGCCCCACGGCTCATACTGGCTGGTGAACGAGCTGCGGAATTCCGCGTCCGTGAGCGTATAGGCGACGCGGATCGGGATCTCGAGGCGACGCGCGCGTGCGGCCGGCACATCGTACTCGGCCGAAGCCTCGAGTCCCCACACGGTGACGGCACCGCCGTTGTAAAGGTCACCCGTGCCCTCCGTGCCCGTCGCCAGCGTCGCCGCACCGAGGATGTTCTCGTAGTCGCTGAAGAAGCCAACGAGCTGGCCGTTCAGCCGGCCGTGGCGCACGCTCGCGCCCAGCTCGTAATTCACGCTGAGCTCCGTCTCCGTCTCCGGGTTCGCCCCGGGCCCAGGAGCGCCGAACCCACGATGCATCCCTCCGAACAGCCGCAGTGACGGACTGAGGACGTAGTTGACTCCCACGCCGGGGATCCACACGTCTACCGAGTTCTCCCTCTGGGTAGGCGCGGCGCTCCGTGTCGGGTCGCTTCTCGCATAGTCCGTGCGCACAAAATCCATCGTCTCGTAGCGCAATCCGGGCGTCAGCGTGAGCGCCCCGAGAGAGACGCGGTCCTGAACGTGGAACGCCCACGCGGAGGCATCGTTCACCCGATTCTCTTGACTGCCGGGTGCGCCCCTTCGGGTGAGCACCATTCGCCCGTTCGTCATGCGATAGGCGTCGTCGTTTTGGAACCGGTCCTCCTGGTCACGGTGATATCGCACCCCGATCTCGAGGTCGTGCGCCGCGCCCAAGGGCAGGCCGGCCGTCGCCTGGATGCCCTGGGAGTAGTACTCGCGGTTGTTGGCCCGGATGCCGAGCGTGTTGTCCTGGCTGTCCGCGCCGCGCAGGATGGCCATCGCCGCCGCAAACCCGTTCGGATCTTCCAGCACGTCGCTCAGCCCGCGCCCGCCCACGCTCTGAAGCTTGTACCAGTTGCGCGCGAAGTCATTGTGGTAGACCGTGGCTGTAACATCAAATCGCTGCGAGGGTTGTACAAAGTAGCGAAGCTGAGCCTGCCGGTGGTCCGCGTTCATCACATCATTCTGCGACCCCGCGTACCGCCGTAGCGGGCTGGAGCGGAAATCCTGCTCCGTCAGCCCGAGATACGTCTCGTGCGAGCGTTGATCATAATAGCCCAGCTTGAGCTCCATCTCCTGATACGTGCCCGGCCGCCGCGGATCGCTGCTGAGGCGAAGCTTCCCCACGTAATCCTGGAGGCGGAAACCCGTGCTACCTCCACTGTCCAATCGCTTGAAGCCGTCGCTATCGATCTGGTAGGTTTCGACCATCCAACCCACGTGCGTGTACGAATCGCCGGCGCGAGCCCGCAGCTTCCGGGTTCCGTGTCCACCGCCTCCCAGGTCCAGGTCCACGTGCAAGTCCCGTGGAACCGGGCTCGACACCAGGTTCAGCGCGCCACCGATGGTCCGGGGACCATACTTGATCTGACTCGAACCCTTACGTACCTCCACGGCTTCCATCCGCCCCGTCACCGGGAAGTAGTACGCGGCCGGCGCGGCGTAGGGCGCGGGCGCGATGAGAACCCCATCCTCCATCACCGTGATCTTCTCGCTGCGCTCCGAGCCCGTGCCCCGCAGTCCGATGTTCGCTCGCAGCCCAAACCCCTCCTCCTCCTGAATGTTCACGCCCGGAATCTCGCGTAGCACCTGGTGCACATCGTCGAACAACAGCTTCCGGCTCTCCATGGCTTCGCGCGTGACGAAATGCGCGGAGCCGGGAAGCTCCCCCGCCAGCGCGCGGTCGCCCACCAGACGCGTGCGACGATGCAGCACCAGGATAGGCGAGAGCGCGATGGCCTGGGGCCCCAGGGCCACGCTCAGGACCGCCGCAGCTCCCGCCTCCACAAGCACGCGTTCCTCACGCTGAACGCGCCCCACCAGTGAGAACCTCAACGTGTACGTGCCGGGCGATACCCCCCGAAACACGAAGGCTCCCGCATCGTCCGTCAGCATCTCCACCCCAAGCTCATCCGCCCGGACGGCTACGGCCGGCAGCGGCGCACCCGCTTCGGTCGCCGTCACCACGCCCCGAATCTCCACCCGGTTTGCCGGCGCAGACTGCTGCGCCGTCGCCGTCCCCGTTGCCAACACCAGTGCGGCCAGCGTCAGGGACCCGACGTGTCCCCATGTGACTTGCCACCTGTCAGGCATCGATTCCCCTCCCATCGTAAACTGTATCAAGAACAAGTCTTATGATTGACGTTGAGAATCTTTCTCAACTTCAACCAGGATACAGCGCGGGGCTGCACAGGTCAAGAAAAAAGTGGCGGCACCGGGGGCCAGGCTGTCGAGCTGGGAGCACGAGGCGGCGGAGGCGCGCGCTGACGGAGTCGATCAGCAGGGCGACCACGGGTGTGAGGATCAGGGCGGACATCAGGTTGCGATGCTGAAGCAGCGGGCTCGCGAGGCTTGCGGTTTGCCAGGGGCTGAGCGGCGCGCCAGATTGACTGCGTTTTCCCTGGATCCTGCGACGCCGGGGTCCGTGCGATGGCCGCAGCGTGGCCGGTGCGAGCACCTGAGGGTGAGTGGTCTTTGTCCTGGAGGATGTTGCGATGAACGCACGTTATCTTTGGCGACGGGGTGGCCTGGCCGTTTTCGTCTTTTCTGCGCCGACATTTCTGGGGTGCGCCGGGACCGATGCGGAGTCCGCCCAGGGGGCTCAGGCGGAGGCGGCGTGGCAGTGGTCCGCGGAGCGCCTCGTCGAGACGGCAAACCAGGTGCGCGCGGGCCGGAGCCTGCAGCCGACCGAGTGGCCGAACGGTGCGCGCGTGGCGGTGCTGCTTTCCTTCGACGCGGACAACGAGACGCTCTCGCTGCGCACGGGGCAGCCGACGGTGGGGGACATGTCGCGCGGCGAGTATGGCGGCCGGGTCGGCCTGCAGCGCGTGATCGCCCTGCTGGACCGCCATCAGATCCCGGCATCGTTCTTCATCCCGTCCGTGAGCCTGAAGCTGACGCCGGCGATGGTCGATGTGATCGGCCGGTCGGGGCGCCACGAGTTCGGTATCCACGGCTGGGTGCACGAGACGAACTCGACGTTGGCCGAGGCCGACGAGCGCGAGCTGACCCGGCGCGCCCTGGACGAGGTCACGGAGATGATCGGCGCGCGGCCGGTGGGATACCGTGCGCCGTCCTGGGATTTCAGCCCCTACACGCTCGACATCATCCGCGAGCTGGGCTTCCTCTACGACAGCTCGCTGATGGCGGACGACCGGCCCTACGAGCTGGTGGCCGCCGGACAGCCCACGGGCATCGTCGAGTTACCCGTCGAGTGGATTCAGGATGACGCGCCGCTGTTCGACCCCCGCGGCACTCGCTATGAGTCGCCGCGGGACGTCCTGCAAGTCTGGAAGGACGAGTTCGACAAGGCGTACGAGGAGCGCACGCTGTTCCTCCTGACCATGCATCCGCACGTGATCGGCCATCGCTCGCGCATCGTGGTCCTCGAGGAGCTCATCGACCACATCCGGTCGAAGCCTGGAGTATGGTTTGCGACGCACCGGGCGGCGGCGGAATACGTGCGAGAGCAGGCGGGCATGGGTGCGGCGCGGGCTGCGGCGGGCGGGTCCGCCTCTCCCTGACGCCCCGGGCCGCTTGGCCCTCCTCGCGACGGTCCTTGACCCGCCGAGGTCGTGGCGCTACGCTTCATAGCGGTGAGCGACGACTGGGCGATGATCGCCTGAAGTTACGGACGAAAGGACCTGGACGCTTTCTTGCGTCGGTCCTTTTTTCGTTGTTCACCAGCGCTGGTTGCGGGGCGCATCTTCCCGCGTTGCACAGGTGATCGATCGGTACGGAACTACCGGACTCCGATGACACCGCAGAAAAGGGAGTACGGTATGCGTACCGTTGGAACCGTGAAGTGGTTCAACGACTCGAAGGGCTTCGGCTTCATTACGCCGGAGAACGGAGAGAAGGACTGCTTCGTCCACCACAGCGCCATTCAGGCCACAGGCTTCAAGACCCTGGCCGAGGGCGCTCGCGTCGAGTTCGACGTGGTGCAGGGGCCGAAGGGGCCCGCCGCGGAGAACGTCGTGGTGGTTTCGTAAGCTCGTCGCGCCTCAGCGCGAGAGTGTGGAGAAACGGCCATCCGGGGAACCGGATGGCCGTTTCTGCTAGAAGGTTTTTTCCTCCGGCGCGACCAGGACGTTGGCTGCGGCGGCGAAGAAGGGCGCTTTTGTCCCATCCAGCAGACGGAGCTCGAGAAGGCGGCCGCCTGCGCTGGTCTTACCCAGGACACGCCTGACCT
>JACQVC010000318.1 GCA_016209995.1 Gemmatimonadota bacterium | reverse complement strand
GGCTGGCAGCGGGTTCGGCCGCTTCCTCACCGCGCTCGGCGTCGCGAGGAGCCGCATGGCGCGGGCGATTACGACCTCGACGGCGCCGGGCTCGGCCCGGGCGCTGAGCCCACGGCGCACGATCGAGTACCCGACAGCACCAGCGGCAAGAGCCGCCAGCACGACGAGGATGACGAAGGCGCGAAGCGTGGCTTTCATGAACTCCAAACTCCCGGTGCGAGAGCCAGCGCCTACTCAAGTGCGTGATGAGGATCTGGTCCGACAGGCCGACATGCTGCTCGCGTCCCTCGGCGCGACGCCGCTCGCGCAGGCGGAGATTCGTCAAGCCCTCGCCGGAACGCCCATCGGCTCCCGGTTCGTCATGATCCGGAACAACCGTGGTGAACTTGTATACCGCGATCCCGCTCTGGACTCCAGCGAGCCGAACATCGGACGCCACGAGATGCTGGTGCACGCGGCGAGCACGGCGTCGCGGTCGGCGGAGTTCTTCACGGCCACTCTCGAACGGTCCGCGTCCTTCTGCTGTCCCTGGAGGACAACGCCGTCAAGTACCCGCGGCCCGAGGGCCACGTCACGATCCGCTTGACGGTCACGGGTGAAGCGGCCGTCTTGCGGGTGGCGGACACGGGCATCGGAATTGCCGCGCAGGACGTGCCACGGATCTTCGACCGGCTGTTCCGTACGGACGCGGCGGATCGCAGCACGAAGGGCGCGGGCCTGGGCCTGGCGATCGTGAAGCGCATCGTCGAAGCGCACCGGGGAACGATTACCGTGGACAGCGCACCGGGTGTGGGATCGACCTTCACCGTGACGCTGCCGCGGGCGCGGCGGGAGTAGACGCGACGGGGCATGCTGCGCTCATTCAGAGCACTTGCAATCCGTACTGCTGGAAGTGCGGGTCGAACGCGAACGCCGTCTTGATGCCGAGGCGTTCCATGACCGCGAAGGTCGTGGCATCGGTGTACGAAAAGGACTTGTCGGCGTACCGAGCGATGATCGTCACGGCCTTCGACTCGTCGTCTTCGGCCACTCGTTCGATGGGCCACACGTTGGTCAGCAACCAGCGTCGCGCGACGTCGGCGCTCAGGCGGCCCAGCGCGAGCGCGTGCGACTCGGCGACGATGAAGTTGGTCAGAAGCGGCTCGATCCTGCGCCGCTTCAAGCGTTCGAGCGTGCCAACGGCGGCGGCGTGGTTGGTGTCGCCGCGGTCGAGCAGCGCAAAGACGGCGCTCGTGTCTACGAGGACTCGCGCCAACGCTCGATCTCCCCGGCCGCCAGATGCCGGTCGTGCTCGACCGCCACGTTGCTCAGGCCGCTGTCGCCGACGCCGACGAGGCCCCAGAGGGGGTCGTCCTCTCCCAGAGGACGCGCCGGCACGATCTTGCGAAGTCGAATCTCGTCGCCGTCTTCGGTAACCTCCAGATACGACCGCTCGTCGATCCCGCGCGCGACGCGAATCTCGACCGGAATCGTGATTTGGCCCTTGCTGGTGACTTTCACTGCCTTCATGAAAGCAATTCTTACTAAGAGTAAGAATTCTGTCAACATTCTATCGTAGAATGAGCCATGCGACTGGAGCGGCCGGCGCAACGATCCCTGGCCTGTCTGACCTGCTGGGCGGCCGCACTGCTCGGGGCGGGCTGCGATCGGAGTCGGCCTGCCGGCGATGGAGCCGTCTCCGGGGAGTACCAACCGATCGTCGACATGCGGCTCGTGGGGCAACACGACCTCCAAGCGCGTTCTGCGTACCAACCGGTCGTGCATGCCTACGGCGAGCGCCGCATTCTGTTTGTCGGACACCACGCGGGGGAAGCCCTCAATGCGATGACCGGGCAGGTCGAGGTCAGCGGCCTGTCCATCCTGGACGTCACCGATCCGGCGGCGCCGGTCTATCTGACGCACGTGCCGCCGACCGGCACCGAAGCCCGAGGGACCCAGCACGTGCAGGTCTGCGACGGTCGCGCCCTGCCGAATGGCGACCCCGGCAAGGTGTACGCGATTCGGACCAACGGCCTGGTCAGCTACGAGGTGCTCGATGTCACCGAGCCGGCGCGCCCCGCGTTCGTCACGACCATCGCCGACACGGGCCGCTCGTCGCGCGGCGACTCCGATCGCGGCGGTCGCGAGACGCACAAGTTCCAGTGGGATTGCGAGACGGGCATCGCGTACCTCAATGGCACGGCCGATCGCTGGCGGGTGACGCGTGTCCTGCAGGCCTTCGACCTGAGCGATCCGCGGCAGCCTCGCCATCTTCGCGATTTCGGTCTCGCAGGCTGGGAGCCCGACGCGAGCGGACCGTTCCCGGAGGCCGAGATCTCAGGCCTCCATCAGCCGTTCGTGGCGGGCAACCGCATGTACCTCGGGTACGGCAGCGGCGCCAACGGCGTGCTCCAAGTCTTGGACCGCGAGAAGTTTCTCAACGGCGATCCGGCGGTCCGGGATCGCCTGGCCCCGCGGCCCGAGAATCTCCGCTATCCGGAGATCGCGCGACTCGACCTCCCGAGCTTCTGGGGCGTCCACACCGCCAAACCGATCCGCGGCGTCGAGATCGGGGACTACGCGGACAATCGCGACGCTCGGTTCCGCGATTTCCTGGTGGTCGTGTCGGAGGCCGGGGCGTTTCGCTGCCAGGAGGCCCGCGACGTCATGCTCATCGTCGACATCACGGACGAACAACGGCCACTGCCGATCTCGACGTTCCAGGTGCCCGAGGAACCCGGTGACTTCTGCCACCGGGGCGGGCGGTTCGGACCGCACGCGCCGCACGACGCCTTTCATCCCGCGTTCGACAAGACGCTCGTCCTCCTCGCCTATTTCAACGCCGGCATCCGGGCCGTCGACATTCGCAATCCGTTCGAGCCCCAGGAGGTCGCGCGCTTCATCCCCGAGACGACCGCGAACACCACCGAGTCGTGCATCACGATCGACGGGGTCGAGCGCTGCGACACGGCGATTCAGACCAACAACGTGAACATCGACGACCGCGGCTACATCTACGCGTTGGATCGCGCGTCCACCGGGCTGCACATTGTGGAGCTGACCGGCGCCGCGCGCGCGATTGTTGGTCTGCCGTAGCAGCCCGTGGCGAAGGTCTCTCACGGGCTGCTAAGGACAAACGAGACGAGTCC